>CAZAQZ010000001.1:0-35645 GCA_964487175.1 uncultured Verrucomicrobiota bacterium
TTACTTTGGGAGGAAATCGTCAAAAGTAACCAAAGTAGCCAAAGTAACCAAAGTACCCAAACTAACCAAAGTAAACAGTCGCGTTTTGGGGTGCTTGCAGGGGTGAAAGTTTAACCCAAGTTGCAATTCCTGGCGAGAGCTACCGTTTAGCCCAGTAAAATACTCGTTTAGACGGGTACGTGTATATGGGTATCACAAGGCATATCATGCGGTTTTTTGGCGGGGACCGGGAAGCGGCGCAGGCGCCGGAGAAACCTGTTTCCCGCCCCATGGAAGTCCCCTACGTCGCCGGTCTTCCGAAGGGAAACGAAACGGTGTTGGTGGCCGAGGACGAGAAACTGATCCGGGAGAACATGGTCTTTGCGCTTCGGCGGCTCGGCTACAAGGTCATTGAGGCAGTCGACGGCGAAGAGGCACTCCAGATTTTTCACGATACAAAGGCCGAGGGCCGTGGAATCGATCTGCTGCTGACGGACTTGGTCATGCCGCGTATGAGCGGCAAGGAACTGGCGTATCGTGTCGGATCACTCTATCCCAAAACCAAGGTGGTGTTTGCCTCCGCGTATCCGGAAAAACTGTCCGTCAACAGCGACGTATTCGATCAACGGATTCCCTTTCTCCAAAAGCCTGTGTCCACGAGCGCGCTGGCTTATAAGGTCCGCGAAGTCCTCGATGCCGCAAAGCGGGAGCGCCAATACGCCACCCGCGAAGACGAGCATCATTCGGTTGCCGAGTAGTCCAGGCGGAAGACTCCTCGCGGGCAGTTTGGGCTGGCTCATCGGGGCGGCCCATGGCAGATTTCCCAACGTGCTCGACAACCCGCGAATCCAATCATGGCCAACGTGCCAGAGTTGAAATTCTGTTCACTCGCACTCCGCGATTTCCGTGATGGCACGCCCATTCCGGTGACATGGCACGAGAAGAAATCGGCGCCGGCGTTGGGAAAGGATGATGTGCACATCTGGCTGGCGAATTGTGGCCAAGGCGGCGGAAAGCCGGATGTCCTGAGCGACGACGAAAGGTCGCGGGCGGCAAAGTTTCGCTTCGACCGCGATCGCGACCGATACACCGCGCGGCGCGCAATCCTGCGTCAACTCGTCGGGCAGTATCTCAAGACCAAACCATCCGGGATCGAGTTCGCGTACAACGAACTCGGCAAACCGGAAATTCTGCAGACTTCCGCTGACGGCGGGTTGCAATTCAATCTCTCGAAATCCGGCGAGATGGCGGCGTATGCGTTCACCTTGGGTCGCAGAATCGGGATCGACATCGAGACGATTCGTCCGCAGATGGACTGGATGGAAATCGCGGAACGGTTTTTCCATTCGCAGGAAATCTCCATGCTTCGGGAGGTGCCGGAATCGGACCGATCGGAATTATTTTTCTCATACTGGACAATGAAAGAGGCCTATCTCAAAGCACGCGGTGTGGGATTGCAACAGCCACTGCTGCAAATGGATTTCGCGGCGGTGGTGAACAAGGGGAAGAGCGTGTTTACGGACACGGACGGTTCGCGATGGCTTTGCGGTTCGTTCAGGCCCGGTGAAGAAATCATCGGGGCGCTGGTCCTGGAGAGCTGAAAACCGGTCAGGCTTTTGGTCCGCCCGCCTTCTCGGCGGCGCCCTTGGGATAATAACCGTAATCGTAATACGGATCGCCGTAGGCAGACCGGCGCGTGCGCGGCACGGCATTAAGGATCACCCCGGAGAGCGGCGCACCGGCCCGTTCGAGGACTTTGATGGCGCGAATGGCGATCATCTTCGGCGTCTTGCGCACCCGGACCACCAGGCATACGGAATCGATGTGATTGACCAACAGCAATGTGTCACTCACGCCGAAAATTGGCGCGGAATCCACGACGACCCGCTCGAACCGGCGCAACGCTTCTTCCATGAGCGCGGTGCAGGCGGCCGGCGTCAGCAATTCCGGCGCGCCCGGTGAATAGGGTCCGGCGGAGAGGCACCAGAGATTATTGATCCGTGTTTCCTGCACGAGATCGTCGAATCGTTGTTTGCCGCCGAGGAATTGCGTCACGCCCCAGGTGTTCCGGTTTTGGCCCCAGAGAAATTCATCCACCATCGGACGGCGCAAATCGCAATCGATCAACACGGTGCTAAGGCCCTGTTGCGCGAGGCTGACCGCGTAGTTGGCGGCGCAGAACGTCTTGCCTTCGCCGGGCATGGCGCTGGTGAACAAAAAGCTGCGCAGTTGTTTTTCCTGGCCCTGCATGGAGAGTGAAGTGCGCAGGCAACGGAATGATTCCGCCCCGGAAGTGGGCGTTTCGTCCTCCATGACGATTCTTCTTTCGCCGACTTTGACGCCGGGGATTTGAGGCACGGTGCTGAGGACAGGCATCTTCAGGATTTGCTCGGCTTCGGCGAGCGTCTTGAAAGAGTCGTCCAGGAACCCGCGTCCCAAGGCCAGCCCGAGCCCGAGACCCAAGCCAGCCAGTATGCCGAACACGAAGATGGCCGGCCTATTGGGTTTGATCGGTTTCTTGGGCGTTTCCGCCTTTTGGAAGACCTGAATGCTTTGGGTGGTGTAATTGCCGGCGATGGTTGCTTCGCCCATGCGCTTGACCACGGAATCGTACAGGGCGCGGTACTGCTCGATGTCGCGCATCAGGACGTTATAAGGCACAAACTGCTTGTTCAGCGCCTGCGCCTGTTCCTCCTGTTTGGACAATTCGTTTCCGAGGGCGACCTCCTGTGCGAGGGCATTTTCGTAGGCAACGCCAGTCACTTGCGCGGCTTTGACCACGGTGTTGGACAGCGCCTGATCGAGCTGGTCGAGCTTGTTTTCCGCCTGGATGTAAGTCGGATGCTTATCGAGATAGACCTGCCTGATGTTCGCGAATTCGATCTCCTGTTTGGTGACATCGGCCCTGGCTGCAGCCACTCCCGGGTCGGCGGCAATCGCGGGCAGACCCATCAGTTGTTGCACGTCGTCACCGACTTCATGCACGCGCTGGAACACAGTCTCCAGGCGCACGCGTTCGGCCTTGGCGGACTCCACTTTTTCATTCAGTCCCTTGAGGTTCTCGGCAACAATGGCCTGCCGCTGTTCGAGCGTGAGGGACTGGTCCTTGTAGGTCTGTAATTTGGATTCGGCTTCATTCAACTTATGCTGCAATTCCTGGGCTTCCTCCCCGAGGAACGCCACGGCTTCTTGCGAGGCTTCCTTGTAGGATTCGGAATTCTGCCGGATGATCTCGTCGAGCATGGAGTTGGCGATTTGGGTGCAGAGTCGCGGGTCAGAGTGCTCGATGGTCACATCGATCAAATGCGTGCCCTTTCGCAGTTTGATGGAGGTCATCACGAATAATTTCGACTCGAGGATGACTTCGCGGGCGGGGGTCAGCGGTCCTGGCAGGTCGAACCGCGGATCGCGCGTCAGATTGTTGGTGGCGACGATGCGAGCCAGCGTGGAGGGGTTCTTCAGCAGTTGCTCGATCTCCGTCACTTTCTCCGACATCACATCTTCGCCGTGCGCGTCGTCGTGGCCCAGGCCTTCCATGTTGAGAATCTTGGGTTGCGCCGGTTCATACTTCAAAACCCCTGTGGCGGCGTAGACAGTGGGGGCGCGCGTGAGATAAATGGTCGTCAGGACCACCGCGATCACCAGGCAAAAGGTGATCAACCGGTAGTTTTCCAGAAGCATGTAAACGACATTTCGCCAGTCGAATGGAGGAGCGGTCGTTTCTTCTGATTGTTGGTAATCCTCGTCAAACATCTCGATGGCTCAATATGACTTGGTTGCAGACACTAACAAAAGTAAAAGCACAAATCAAACCGATGGGACCGGTTCTGTCGTCATTTCGTGGCAAAAAACACCCCAAGGCAGCGTTCTCAAGGGGAAAAGGCTTTGGACTGGCCCATCGGTAACCTGGGCTGTGGGAGGCACCTTGATTTGCGAGCCCCGGTGTTCAGTTTGCCGGACATTGTTGTTCAGGCTGTCCAGTTGAAATGTAAGATTTCCAGAACAGTGTGGCCCTTTGCGACCCCGATAAAGGCGATTATTTTATGGACTAATGCTCGACAAACGAGCGAGTTAGCACTACGATTTAGAATCGCCTGCCAAACCTTATTTTTATTGGCACGCGGGGCGCTTAGGATGGCGAGTGCGAGTTTGTTCAATGTGGCGATCGGGCTCAAGGAAGTCAAATCAACGAACCACCGAGGGTGGATCGAGCAAAATGCTCGATTTCACCCCCCGGCGAAGCCGTCGTAAATTGATTTCTCGATGGGCGTTTCCACGGATTTGCATAGCGAAACCACGTTGAGGCAATGAGTTCGGGGCGGAGCGCACTGTTGCATCGCGCTTCGGCGCCCGTGTGAGGATGTGCTCCAAAGTCCCCTGTACGGACAGACTTGGAGAGTTGTGCATATACAGGTCGAATAGGCCTTGGCAGGGTTGTTGCATCCACAGATGTGACCGCCAGTGGCGGCAGCTTGCTTGGATTTGAGTCTGAAACAGCGAAATAGGTTCCAATGAGTACGATCTCGACCACTTCAACCACACCTGTTGCTCCCGAAGAGAAACAGGTTGTCCACAAGCCGGAGTTGCATTTGCTCCGGCTCCAGTCGTCCAAAGGCTGGGTGTCACTCAATCTGCGGGAACTGTGGGAGTTCCGCGAACTGCTCTATTTCCTTACGTGGCGGGACATCAAGATCCGTTACAAGCAGACCGCCTTGGGTGCGTCCTGGGCGATCATCCAGCCCGTGTTTACGATGATCGTGTTCAGCATATTCTTCGGGAAACTGGCGAAGATGCCTTCGGACGGGATTCCGTATCCCATTTTCAGTTTCACCGCGTTGGTGCCGTGGACGCTGTTCGTGTACGGGTTGATGCAATCGTCGAACAGCCTGGTCGGCAGCGCGAACCTGATCCGCAAAGTGTATTTCCCGCGCCTGGTCATCCCGATTTCGTCGCTGCTTTCCGGCGTGGCGGATTTTCTCGTCGCGTTTGCCGTGCTGCTATGCATGATGGCCTATTTCAAAATCATCCCCAGCATCCACGTGATCTACGTGCCCTTCTTCCTGTTGCTGACAATTATCACGTCGCTCGGGGTCGGATTATGGCTCTCCGCCCTGAACGTGCAATACCGCGACGTGAAATATGTGGTGCCGTTTCTGACACAATTCTGGATGTATGCCACGCCGATTGCGTATCCCAGCAGCCTGTTGCACGAACCATGGCGCACCTTGTTTGGTTTGAACCCGATGACGGGTGTTGTCGAGGGTTTCCGCTGGAGTTTGCTGGGATCGAAGACGTATCCGGGATCGATGCTGATCATGTCCACGGCCGTGGCCTTGCTGATGTTGGTCAGTGGCGCGTATTATTTCCGTCGCATGGAACGCACGTTCTCTGACCTGGTTTAATGAATTCGCACGATTCAAAGTCCGCGCTCCTCGGCAAGTTGGGCCTCCAGCCTGATGCGGGCCGCTGCCTGATCATTGGCGAAGTGGCGCAGGCGCATGATGGCAGTGTGGGGCTGGCCCATTCGTTCATCGACGCCATTGCCGCTGCCGGGGCCGATGCGGTCAAGTTTCAGACCCACATTGCCGCCGCCGAGAGCACTCCGGCCGAGCCATGGCGCGTGAAGTTCAGTCGGCAGGATGAAAGCCGCTTCGCCTACTGGAAGCGGATGGAGTTTACCGAACAACAGTGGATTGAGCTGAAACGACACGCCGACGAGCGTGGGCTGCTGTTCCTCAGTTCGCCGTTTTCGCTGGAAGCCGTCGAATTGCTCGAACGGGTCGGCGTTTGCGCCTGGAAGGTTGCTTCCGGCGAAATCGGCGGATCGATGATGTTCGACCGGATGGCCAAAACAAAACTGCCGATGCTGCTGTCCACCGGAATGAGCCCGATGGAGGAAATCGACCGTGCGGTCGATCAAGTCAAGCAGTGCGGCCTGCCGCTGGTCGTGCTTCAATGCACGACGGCATATCCCTGCCCGCCCGAGAAGGTGGGTTTGAATCTGATTCCGATTCTTCGCGAGCGGTACCAGACGGCTGTGGGATTGTCCGATCATTCCGGAACGATCTATCCAGGTCTGGCGGCCGCAACGCTGGGAATTTCCGTCCTGGAAGTGCACGTGGCGCTCAGCCGCGAAATGCACGGCCCGGACGTGTCCGCTTCGGTCACGACGGCGGAGTTGAAACAATTGGTGGACGGCGTGCGCTTCATCGAAAAGATGAAGGCCAGCCCCATCGACAAGAACGGTCTCGCCGCCGAACTGCGGCCGTTGCGTGAATTGTTCGGCAAAAGCATCGTGGCGCGCCGGGATTTGCCTGCCGGCACGGTATTGAAGCTGGAACATCTCGCCCTCAGAAAACCCGGCAGCGGTCTGCCGGAGAAGAAACTCAGTCGGGTCTTGAATCGCAAACTCCGCGTTCCGCTTTCGGTCAACGCGTTTATTTTGGAGGAGCACCTTGAGTAGTACACCAAAGCGAAAAATTTGTGTCGTCCTGGTTGACCGCGCCAATTACGGGCGCATGAAGCCCGTGATGCAGGCCATCGCCGATCATCCTGACCTGCAATTGCAGGTACTGGCTGCCGGCACGATGGTCCTCGAACGGTTCGATTTGCCCGTGCGCGTCGTCAAAAAGGACGGGTTCCCCGTGGACGGTGAGATCTACATCGAACTGGAAGGCTCGACGCCCGCGACAATGGCGAAGTCGGTCGGCTTCGGCGTATGCGAATTCGCCAGCGAGTTCCAACGGTTGAAGCCCGACGTCGTGTTGCTCATTGGCGATCGCTATGAAGCGCTGGCGGCGGCGATTGCGGCGGCCTACATGAACCTCTGCCTCGCTCACATCCAGGGCGGCGAAGTTTCCGGGTCGATCGACGAAAGCGCCCGCCACGCGATCAGCAAGTTCTCGCAATTTCATTTCCCCAGTACAAAGCGTTCGGCCGAATACCTGATGCGCATGGGTGAGCATCCCGAGACCATTCTGTCCATCGGTTGCCCGAGCAGCGATATCGCGCGCACACTCGACCGCAATTTGGCCAACGAAGTCCTGGGTAGTCGCGGTGGTGGCGCCAATATCGATGTATCGCGTCCGTTCCTGCTGGTGGTCTTTCATCCCACGACCACCGAATACGGCGAGGAGCGCGGGCAGATGGACCAGGTGCTCGCCGCGCTGGGCGAAGTCCAGCAACAGACGGTTCTGTTGTGGCCGAACATTGACGCCGGTTCCGATCACGTGTCGAAGGCAATCCGCGTGTTTCGCGACAAGGTCAAGCCGAACTGGTTGCGCACCTTGATCAACGTGCCACCCGAGGAATATTTGAGAGTTCTGGCCGCCACGTCGTGCGCCGTTGGCAATTCCAGCAGCTTCGTGCGCGACGCCGGTTATTTCGGAACCCCCGTGGTGCTGATCGGTAACCGCCAGGACGGTCGCGAAGCCGATGCGCACGTCACGCGCGTCGCGCCGGCGAAGGACGAAGTGCTGCAGGCGATTCGCACCCAGCTCGCGCATGGCCGCTACGCCCCCAGCACACTTTATGGCGACGGGTTTGTTGCCCGGCGCATTGCCGATTCGTTGTATCGGCTTAATCCGTACGTTCAAAAGCGGCTGCATTACATTTATCAAACAAACGGGAATGGCACCGGAACCGGGGAGTTGGTTCTGAACGGAAACACGGTTCCATGCGCGTCCTAGGAATCGTCACCGCGCGCGGCGGCTCCAAGGGCATTCCGGGCAAGAATATTCGCCCGATCTGCGGGAAGCCGTTGCTACAATACACCGCCGAAACGGCCCTCGCGGCGAAGCGCCTGACGCGCGTTGTCCTCAATACGGACGACGAGGAAATTGCCGCAGTGGGACGTCGATGCGGGCTCGAGGTGCCGTTCATGCGGCCGCCCGAATTGGCCAAGGACGATACGCCGCACGTGCCTGTGTTGCAGGACGTGGTGAGGAAATTGGAACAGGCTGGAGAGAAATACGACGCGATCCTGACGTTGCAGCCAACGAATCCGTTGCGGCTGCCGTCCGACATCGACGGAGCGATCGAGTTGCTTGAGAAAACCGGAGCCGATTCTGTGATTTCGTTTGTCCCTGTCGGCGAGAAACATCCGGCCCGGATGAAGTTCATCGACGATGACGGCCGCGTGATTGATCCGCCGTTTGCCGAGAAGTTTGAAGGACAACGCCGGCAGGATCTGCAAAAACTTTTTCTGCGCGAAGGGTCGATTTACCTGACCCGTCGGGATGTGCTGATGATTCACAATTCTCTCAAAGGCCGCGATTGCCGTGCGTGGATCATCCCCGAAGATCGTGCCTGCAATATTGATACGCCATTCGATCTGTTTCTCGTGGAGCAGTTGTTGAAACACCATGGCCGCGCCTAAGCCAGTCATTCTCGTTACGGAGTCGCTCGACTTCTCCAAGGAAGCCGTCGCCATGCTCCGCCGCGTGGGTAAAGTGGTCCTCAGCGACCTTGACCGTCCCCGTCTGTTGCGAGCCGTTGCACAGGCCGACGTTCTCTGGATACGGTTGCGCCATCGCATCGACGCGGAAGTGATGGATCACGCGCCGCGCCTGAAATTCATCGTCAGTCCCACCACCGGCCTGAACCACATCGATCTCGAAGAAGCGTCGCGTCGCGGTATCCGCGTGCTCTCGCTGCGCGGGGAAACTGAATTTCTGAAGAACGTTCACGCCACGGCGGAACATACCGTCGGTTTGTTGCTCGCCCTGGTGCGCCACATTCCCGAATCGAGGTCCCACGTCATCAGCGGCGGCTGGATTCGCGATCGTTTCCGCGGCAATGAACTTCAAGGCAAGACGGCAGGTGTCGTGGGTTACGGACGATTGGGCCGGATCGTCGCGCACATCCTTCTCGCATTTGAAATGCGGGTGCTGGCAAGCGATCCACACGTGTGGACTACCGACGCCGATCCGGGAGTGGAAATCGTGCCGTTGAACGAATTGTTGCGCGAGTCTGATGTCGTTTCACTGCATGTAAACCTCTACGCCGAGACCAGCGGCTTCTTTGGGGCCAACCATTTCGCACAAATGAAACCCGGCGCGTGGTTCATCAACACCGCGCGCGGTGAATTGGTGGACGAGGCGGCTTTGTTGGAATCACTGCAGACGGGCCGGTTAAGCGGCGCGGCGGTGGACGTGTTGTCCGACGAGCGTTCCACGGGCATGAACAATCATCCGTTGGTTCAGTACGCGCGCCAGCATGAGAACCTGATCGTAACGCCGCACATCGGTGGATGCACGATAGAGTCCATGGAGAAAACGGAATTGCACATGGCCAAGAAGCTTTGTGATGCGTTGTCGGCGAAGAGCGCTGATGTGCCGCCGCTTTCGGCATCTGAGGTTCGGCCGTCATGAACCAAACCGGATCTGAGAACATCAAGATGTCCGTGATTATCCGCTGCCGCAACGAGGCGAACAGCCTGCGTCAGTTGTTCGATGCTTTAAAGTCCCAGAAGTGCAGTTTTCCCTGGGAGATCGTGGTAGTGGACAACGCCTCCGAAGACAACACTCAGGAAGTCTGCCGCCAGTACGGTGTACGCGTCGCGTTCCTGCCTCGTGGGGAATTCACTTACGGTCGCGCCACCAACGTCGGCATTCAGCACGCGCGCGGTGAACTGATCATGCTCATGAGCGCGCACGCAATGCCCATCGGCTCCCACTTTTTCGAAAGCGCTGTGGCGCCGTTCGTCGATCCGACCATCGCCGCGGCTCGTTGTCTCTGGCTGGGCAGCAAGAAGGAAATTCTGACCCAATGGCACAAGCCGAAGGACATCCAATACAAGTCGGCGGAGGAGCAAAAGCTGGCCGAGTCCGGCACGAAATGGCTGGGCGAATACCCAACCGCGGGTTGCTGCGTATTGCGTCGCTCGGTGTGGGAAGAGGTCAAGTACGATGAGAAACTTGAAGCCAACGAGGACAAATTCTGGGCGTCTCAGGTCCTCGCGCGCGGCCACAAAATCCGGTCCTGCTCCGAAGCAATGTGGATGTACACGCGCCAATACCAGCCGCGCGATCGCTGGCGCAAGGACAACCGCGAACATCTCGCACTATACCGGATCACCGGACGCGCACCATTGAGTTGGTCAGCCTATTTCTCCAAGTGCGCGAAGGCGGTATTGAGCGCGCCGGTGATGGCTATTCGGTACGCTTCCGGGATCATCATTTGGAACACGTATCTGGTGACCATTCCATGGCAGTCACGCCGCGCGCACAAACCCGGCAGTCTGCCGGAATTCGAGAAGGGGTTGAAGACGATTTCCCCAGCGCCGAATGCACCCGCACCCGCGCCGACGAGCGTGACTCCGGCCGCCAGCGCCAAGTAATTGAAATGAACCACGACCTTCAACAAATCCTCGCCTCGCTCGACCAGCGTCCGAGTATGGCGGCGTACATGCAAGCCGCGCGGCAGATACCATCGCTCCGCGAAGTGCTCGTGCCCGTGCGCCTGGCGCTGCTGGCGTCGTTCACCATCGATTCCCACGCGCCATTTCTGGTTGTCGAGGCGGCACGGCTGGGATTTGGCGGGGAGATGTACGTCGCTCCGTTCAATTCGGTGAAACAGGAACTGTTTGATCCAAGCAGCGGCTGCGCCCGGCATAAACCCGACGTCGTGTTCATTGCGAATCTTCTGACAGATGTTTCACCGGCGCTGGCGAATGAATCGCTCGCGCAGGATGCGGCGCAACTGGATCAACAAATCGACGCGCTCGTTGCCGACACCCTTGCCCCGGTGCAGGAATTCTGGAAACGTTGTGGGGCAACCGTGATTCTCCACAATTTCACGCGTCCACGCTATCCCGCGCTCGGCATTTACGAAGGAATGGCGGCTGGTTCTCCGACGGACGTGATCAATCGCATCAACGCGCGCCTGGCGAAGGCGGCGGCGGCGATTCCGGGTGTTTACGTCCTCGATTTCGACCGCGTTTGCGCGGAGGTCGGCTACGCCAATTGTTACGACGACAAGATGTGGTATCTGGGCCGCTCGCCATTTTCAGTTTCCGTGTGGCAGTTGCTCGCCCAGAATCAGGCAGCATTCATCCGCGCGCTGCTTGGTCCGCAGCGGAAATGTCTCGTGCTCGATTTGGACAACGTTCTCTGGGGCGGGATCATTGGCGAAGCCGGACTGGCCAACATCAAGCTTGGTCAAACTTATCCCGGCAACGTGTTCCGGGATATCCAGCAGGCTGTGTTGGAATTGTATCACCGGGGCATACTGCTGGCGATCAACAGCAAGAACAATCCCGCGGACGTGGACGAAGTGTTCGCCTCGCATCCCGACATGATTCTGAAGAAACAACATTTCGCCTGCATCCGCGTCAATTGGCAGGACAAACCGTCGAACATGCGGGAGATCGCCCGAGAATTGAACATCGGCATCGAGAGCCTGGTGTTCTTTGACGACAATCCCGCCGAGCAGGAATTGATGCGCGAAGCGTTGCCGCAGGTCTTGACGCTGCCCGTGCCTGCTGAGCCGATGAAATACGTGAAAGCGCTCCGGGACAGCCGCGCGTTCGACCGTTTGTCGCTCACCGACGAAGACCGCCGTCGCGGCGAGATGTACCGGCAACAATCTGCCCGCCATCAACTCGAGCAGTTGGCCACGTCGCTCCAGGATTTCCTGACCGGCTTGCAAATGTCGGTCGCCATTGACCGCGTCGATGAATTTGCCTTCCCGCGTGTCGCCGACTTGTTCCAGAAGACGAATCAATTCAATCTTACGACACGCCGGCA
The DNA here is from genome assembly GCA_964487175.1 of uncultured Verrucomicrobiota bacterium. Classification (GTDB taxonomy): domain Bacteria; phylum Verrucomicrobiota; class Verrucomicrobiia; order Palsa-1439; family Palsa-1439; genus CAWFPN01. The sequence continues at coordinate 11,727 of CAZAQZ010000001.1, forward strand.
TCTCGCGCCGCAGCTCCGCGCGAAGATGGACGACCCGGCTTGTGGCGTGTTCAGCCTGCGGGTAATCGACCGGTTTGGCGACAATGGCATCGTGGGTGTGGCCATTATCCAGCAACAGGACGAGACGGCGGTAATCGAATCCTTGTTAATGAGTTGCCGTGTCATTGGGCGCACGATCGAGACTGCGTTGTTGTCGTTCCTCGTGGATTGGGCGAAGGATCGCGGCCTCGGCGCGCTGGAAGGCGAGTTCATCCCCACGGCCAAGAATGTGCCGGCGGCGGATTTCTACGCCCGACATGGATTTTCGCAATTGGGTGGCGCCGCCCTCGGAACGCGGTGGCGATTGGAGCTTAACAAAGTTCCGTTCCAGTGGCCGACCTACATTCTACGCAGCGCGCAGGCTGTCGCAGGAAAATAAGATGAACGCAACGAATGGCAAAGTCGTGAGCGCCACAGTCAAGACCTACGATCGTCTGTGCCAGATGATAGCCGGAGTGCTTGGCGTGACCGCGTCAGAGTTATCGGACACATCCTCCCCGGACACGATCGCGGCATGGGATTCGTTAAATCATTTGAATCTTGTAATGGCGTTGGAAAGCGAATTTGGCGTCAGCCTGTCGCCGGAAGACGCGCTGGAAATGCGCACGGTTGGATTGATGCGCGAGATTCTTCGGCGCAACGGAGTGGAAATCTGATGAAGACGGCCTTCGTGGATTGCCAGGAACGGCAGATCGGGGAAGTGCGCGAGTTCTTCGCGCGGGCATACCGGCCGACGTATCGATTGGCGACGGATGAATCTTTGTTGCGGTGGCAATATGGTCCGACGCCATCCAGTCCCAACAAGCCTTGTCATTTGAAGCTCTCCTTGCTCGATGGAGCGGTGGCGGGATGCCTGGGTTACATCCCGGCAGAGGTCAGCCTGAATGGACATATCTTGAAGGGCGCGTGGGTCGCGAACTGGATGGTCGATCCCGAGCAGCGGCGGTTGGGACTCGGTCCGTTCTTGATGCGCGAGGTTGTGAAACAATTTCAAGTGAACCTGGATTTGGGCGCGAATGAAGACGCGCGTGACTTACTGTCCCGGATGGGCTGGAAGGATTTTGGCAATCTGGCACGGTACGTATGCGTGCTGGATTTATCAGGGACAGCTGCCTTGACCGAGAGCGGACGGTTGCAGTGGCCATCAGCGGCAGCGCCCCTGCCAGGGATTTCGAAAGGTCGTTCCATCGAAGTCGGGATGGTCGATGAATTCGATGACGAAGCGACGGAACTGTGGGATCGCACGTGGGGCGCGAAGGACTCTCACGCGGGCGGTACGCGCCGTTCGGCGGCGTTTCTCAACTGGAGATACGCGAGTCATCCGGTATTCAAGTATCGCCTGTTTGAAGTTCACCAAAACGGGCGGCTCAGCGGCGTTGCGGTCTATCACGTCGAACACGTCCGAGATCTTCCAGTACGCGTGGGCCGGATGGTGGAACTGATCCTCGACGTCGCGCACCCGTCCGACTCCGACGGTGTGCTGTTGAGGGCCGTGATGGAGGATGCGAAATCGCAAGGCGTCGCGGTGATGGATTTCTTCAATGCGAGCAAACGTCTCGCGGATGTGATGACGCGCCATGGATTTCTACCAGGTGAGAGCGAACCGGCGATGCAGATCCCGATGTTATTTCAGCCGGTGGACCGGCGGCGATCGGGGATTCGTTTCATGGCGAGCCTGGGGAATGTTCCCGAAGCAGCGGAAGTGCAGGACTGGTACGTTACGAAGAGCGATGGCGACCAAGACCGGCCAAACTGATGAATGAGCGCGACGAACATGATGCAATGGGCTGATATCGAGCGGATTAAAGCAGGCGACACGGCGGCGTGCGATTTTGTCGTGAACGCGCAGGCCGTGCAGACGTTCGCCGATTTATCCCTGGACGACAACGCGCTGCACATGGACGCCGCGGTCGCGGAATCGTGCGGGTTTCTCAAGCGTGTTGCACACGGCATGCTGGCGTTGAGCGCGATCTCGCGGCTGATCGGCACGCAATTGCCTGGGCATGGCTCGTTGTGGAGCTCTGAGGAATTACGATTTGTCACTCCGGTGTTTGTGGGTGATTCACTCACGGCGCGGGTCACGGTCGAACAGGTTTCGCGCGGCGCCGGGATGGTGAAATTGAAGACGGAAGTTCAGAACAACACTACCGGTGCGGTCGTGCTATCCGGCACAGCGATGGTCAAGGTTCCGCTGCGCAAGGACAAGGAAGGGAAACCGGCATGAGCGCATCGAGTCCTTCCTTGTGGGCGATCAATTACCACTACGTCCGGGATCTTTCGCGCACGCGATATCCGCGCATTCGGGGCCGGTTGACAAGCGATTTCGAACAGCAGGTCGCATGGTTGAGCGAACGGTGTGAAATGGCCACGCTTGAATCGGCAGCGGATTTTCTGGCAGGCAAATACGAAGCGGGCCGCGATTTGTGCCTGCTGACGTTCGACGACGGATTGAAGGACCATTACACCAACGTGTTGCCGATCCTTGCCGACCGGGGAATCCAGGGACTGTTTTTCATCTGCACGGTCTGCCTGGAGAAAAACTATGTACTGCCGGTCCACAAGAACCATTTCCTGATGGCTGCACTGGAATTCAACGAGTACCGGAAGGCATTTTTAGAGCAGTTGGCCCTGTTGACGAGCGAGACGCCGGACACGGTTGATGTCGAGAAAGCGAAACTCGGTTATCCGTACGACAGCGAAGAAGTGGCAGTGTTCAAGTTTTTTCTCAATTACGTTGTCGCCGAGCCGCTGCGAGTACGAGTGCTGGATGTATTGTTCGAAAGATATTTCGGCAATGAAGCGGCGTTTGCGAAGGAATTGTATCTGAACTGGGATGAAGCCCAGCAGATGCAAACCGGCGGAATGATCATTGGTGGTCACACCCACAATCACGTGGCGCTCTCAACGCTGAGCAACGAGGAGCAGGCGGTGGATTTGGCCACGTGCGGCTCGGTGTTGCGCAAACGTCTCAAGCCGCAGGAATTCTGGCCATTCTGTTATCCATATGGCCACAGCTATTCGTTCAATGCCGCGACCATCCAGCGGCTCAAGGCAGTCGGCTTCATATGCGCATTCACCACGGAAACCGGCTCAAACCGGCCCGGCGATGATCTGTTCACTTTGCGGCGGGTTGATACCAACGACGTGTTGAAGAAAATGCAGCCCGTGCAGGCTGCAGTAACGGCGAGCAAATAGATCTATGTGTGGCATCATCGGAATGTTTGGTTCAGGGATTGACCGCGCACTGTTCGACGCGGCAGTCGCCAGTCAGGGTCATCGCGGTCCGGACGCGACGGGCGTGCACATTTCGCCCAGCGGTTTGGCGGCGCTGGGCCACAACCGGCTCAGTATCATTGATCTCTCCGATGCGGGTCGCCAACCAATGCCCGATTCAAGCGGGCGTTACTGGATTGTTTTCAACGGCGAGGTGTACAACTACATCGAGCTGCGCAAGGAATTGGAATCGCATTACGCCTTCCGGTCGCAAACGGACACAGAAGTTCTGCTGGCGGCTTATGAGAAATGGGGCGAAGCATGTCTCGACCGGCTCATCGGCATGTTCGCGTTTGCGATTTGGGACGAGCAGAAACAGGAATTATTCGCGGCGCGTGACCGGTTCGGAGTCAAGCCGCTCTATCTATACGAGCCGGCGGGTGGGAGCCTATGGCTCGCCAGCGAGATTAAGGCGCTTCATGCGGCGGGAGCGCCTGCGGACATGGACGGTATCGCTTGGGCGACGTATTTGGCGTCCGGCATGTACGATCATGGAACCAGGACGTTCTGGCGTGATGTCCGGCGCGTGCCACCGGGCGGCTGTCTGACGTGGAGCGTACGCAACGGTCTCAAAGAACGCATCTGGTACGATCCCGCGACGGCAGTGTTGAGACTCGGCATGGACACGCGCAGCGACACCGAGGTGGGACACGAACTTCTGGAATTGCTCGAGAACAGCGTCAAACTCCGATTTCGGGCGGATGTGCCGGTCGGTGTCTGTCTTTCCGGCGGATTCGATTCCTCCTTGTTGCTGGGACTGGTGCATCGTCTTCAAGGCAACGACTCGAGCGTCAAGACGTTCACTTTTTTTTGTGGCGACCCAGCGTATGATGAAACGCCATGGGTCGAGAAGATGCTCGAAGCGACCAAGCATCCGTCATTTTTCTGCCGGTTGAGCGCCGATGAAGTTCCGGAACTCGCGGCGCGCGTGCAAAGCTTCCAGGATGAACCGTTTGGTGGACTGCCCACACTGGGCATGGCGAAGGTTCATGAACGCGCGGCCGCCGAGGGCGTGATTGTGTTGCTGGACGGCAACGGTCTCGACGAAGGATGGGCTGGATACGATTATTACGCGCGGGCCCGCGATGTGGACGCATCCGTCGGGCCGGTGCAGGGCTCGACCGGGAAGACCAAGCAAGGGGCCTGTCTGGTGGCGGACTTTGCCCGGCTGGCATTGCCGTTCGTGCTGGCGCGACCATTTGGCGATGCATTGCTTGACCTGCAGTACCGTGACATCATGCAGGCGAAAATACCTCGGGCGATGCGGTTTGCAGACCGGGTTTCGATGATGTACAGCCGGGAATTGCGCGAACCATTTCTGGATCATCGGATTGTGGAGTTGGGATTGCGTCAGCCCGCGGACCGGAAAATACGCGATAGTCAGGGCAAGTGGTTACCACGGCAGATTGCTGCGCAACTTGTCCCCGGTGGCGTGCGTGAGGCGCCGAAACGGCCTGTCCAAACACCGCAGCGGGAATGGTTGCGCGGTCCGCTCAAGGGGTGGGTTGAAACGCAATTGGAGATTGTGTTGGGCGAATTTGGCGGGAGTTGGTTCGATGAGGCGGCGATGAGACAGCGGTGGAGCGATTATCAGCAGCAGGGCGGAGACAACAGTTTCTTTCTCTGGCAGTGGGTGAATCTGGGGCTGATGTTGCAAAAGCAGGGAGCAGGGGCACTGGTATGAGTGATGTTGCAATTCGAGTTGTGAACGTGGGGAAGCAATTCCTCATTGGGGCCAAGCAGAGTGCATCGAGCGCGTTCGGCCATCGGCCCATGCTGCATGAGCGGTTGACCTCCGCCGCGAAGCGTGCGGTGAGCGCGCCGTTCAGAAAGAAGCACAGCAAGACGGAATCGTTTTGGGCGTTGCAGGATGTGTCGTTCGAGGTCCAGCGCGGCGAAGCCGTGGGTATTGTCGGCCACAACGGCGCAGGCAAAAGCACACTGCTGAAAATTCTTTCGCGGATCACCGAACCAACGATTGGGTATGCGGACATATATGGCCGGCTGAGTTCCTTGCTCGAAGTGGGCACGGGGTTTCACCCGGAATTGACTGGCCGGGAGAATATCTATCTCAATGCGGCGATTCTCGGAATGAAAGCGTCTGACATCGAGCGCAAATTTGACGAGATTGTCGCCTTTGCCGAAGTGGAGAAATTTATCGACACGGCCGCCAAGCATTATTCGACCGGCATGTACCTGCGCCTGGCGTTTTCGGTGGCGGCCCATCTGGAGCCGGAAATCCTGCTGGTCGACGAGGTGCTGGCGGTCGGCGACGCGTCATTCCAGAAGAAATGCCTCGGCAAAATGGAAGACGTGGCGAAACAGGGGCGCACCGTACTATTTGTCAGCCACAACATGGCGGCGGTGGAAGGTCTATGCCAGAAGGTTGTCTGGCTGCAGCATGGGCGCATTCACCAAATCGGCGATTCCCACGAGATTGTACCATTATATCTTCGCACCGCGCTTGAGACGATCACCGAACAATGCTGGGACGATCCGAATACCGCTCCGGGCAACGATAAGGTGCGCTTACATCGCGTTTGCGTGCGACCGGCCGACAATGACGCGCTGGGGTCCATCAATATTCGTACACAGTACGTGATCGAGTTCGAATACTGGAACATGGTTCCCGACTCGCGGCTCGACCTCAGCTTTCATTTGTACAATGAGCAGGGGATCATGGTGTTCAATCACAACACCTATCTCGAGCAGGCCTGGCACGGCCGCCCGCGTCCCCAAGGCCTGTTCCGCTCGACCTGTTTCATCCCAGGCGACCTGATGAACGATGGCGAACACAAGGTCAACCTCGTCGTTACGTCCGATCAGGCGCAGGCGATTTACAAGCACTCTGACCTTTTGGCCTTTACGGTGCTCGATGCGCCGGAAATGCGAAACGCGTGGCACGGTCGGTGGCCGGGCGCGGTGCGGCCGAATTTGAAATGGAAGACGGAGTTTCTGGAAAACTCCGAGCACTGAGCGAACGCCGGTCCTTTGCAAATGAAACCGACTGTTACAGTCATCATGCCGGCGCACAACGCCGAGAAGTGGATTGGCGTGGCCATTGCCAGCGTATTGCGGCAGACCTATCGGGAGTTCGATTTGTGGGTGCTGGAAAACGGTTCGACGGACGGCACGCTCGAGGTCGCCAGACAATTTAACGATCCACGGCTGAAGGTATTCAGCCTGGGGCGTGTAGGTTTCCAAGGCGCCCTGCAGTACGCAATCGAGAACGCGAAATCCGACTGGCTGGCGCGCATGGACGCTGACGACATCATGCTGCCCCAGCGGCTGCAGATCCAGATGGAGTTTCTGGAAAAACATCCCGAGTTCGTGTTTGTCGGCACCGCGTATGCTCTTTTGACCCCGTTCGGCCACATATTTGAGCGTTTGCCGCGCATCGAGGCGCGGCAGGTGGACCGGGCGTTTTTAGGCGTAGGCCGCGGACGCTTTGGCGACCCGTGCACGGTGTTCAACCGGCGGGCGGCGCTGGAAGCGGGCGGAGTGGACCCGGAGTTCACGATGGGTGATGTGCCATTGTGGTTTCGGTTGTTGACGCGCGGAAAAGGCTGGCAGCTTGGCCTGCCGCTGCATGTGTACCGCATGAGTGCGCGGTCGATGAGCAAGGACATGGCTTTCATTGAGGAATGCATGAGAGCACGTAAAAAGTACGCGCCCGAAGTTGTCGGCTCAGCGTTTCCCAAGGCGGGCTGCAAAGGGAATTTCTGGGGCCAGATTGTACTGATGGAATTACTGGCAGGTGACATTAAATCAATGCGACAGGCGATCGCCTTGCTCGAACGAGAAGGCGATTTTGGAGCCGAAGCGCGCCGGATGTTGCAGCGCAGCTACGGCGGGATGCTCACCTCGGCAGCCTACAGGTTCCACTATCGCAATCGCTATCGCCGGCGGACCGATTGGGAGCGCGATCTCGCGGAGTTGGTGGCCATGTCTGCGGGTGTCGGACAGGAGATTTTGATTGATCAGGAGCGGGGGATCACTGAGGAGCGAACCAGAGAAACGAAAGCGCACGCATGATCGAACGTTCCAACTACCGTAACACGCTCGTTGAGTCCAAGGAGTTATACTCCCCGTTGCCACTGACCGAAAGGTTGCTGGATGGGCTGATCGATCAACAACGGGCCGTTCCGACTCGCGATCCTTTGCTGCAGCTCAAACGGGTCTATTGGCGCTGGCTGACGCTGAAGACATTCGTGGCGGATTTTCGAAACCACTGGCTCGCTCCCTCGTACTCGCAGGAAGGTGAGGACGGCATCCTTAAGCGGGCGTTTGCGGGTCAACGAACCGGCTTCTTCGTGGACATTGGGGCGCACCATCCCAAACGGTATTCCAACACGTATTACTTTTATTTGTACGGCTGGAGAGGCATCAATGTTGATCCCTTGCCGGGAACCATGCAGATGTTCAACCAGGTCAGGCCGCGCGACATCAATATCGAGGCCGCCGTCGCCAACGGTAATGCGTCGCTTACGTATTACGAGTTTGATGAGCCGACGTTGAATGGGTTTTCGAAGGAAATCTCGGAGAACCGGCATGAAAACGGCCCATATAAGATCGTCAACGAACGCAAAGTGCAGACTCAGAAGCTCTCCGAGATTCTCGATCGCCATCTGCCTCCGGGTCAAAAGATCGATTTCCTGAACATAGACGTTGAGGGGTTCGACCTCGAAGTGTTGCAATCCAACGATTGGGAAAAGTATCAACCGACCATTGTGCTGGCGGAGGATCTGTGTTTGACGGACCTGCGTCATATAGACCAATCGCCTGTCGCATGTCTTATGCAGCAGCACGGTTACGAGCTTTATGGCAAGGCAGTGAACACGCTTATCTTCCGAAAAATCGGCCGGCCGCTGCCGTACGAACGCAACGCAAAGTTCGAGTAACCAGTCCGTTTCACTTCCTCAATTTGTCATGAACCTGGCGTACATAATCACCGCGCACAAGAATCCCGACCAACTGGCGCGCCTCATCGAGCGGCTTAACACCGAGGGCGCGACGTTTCTTGTGCACATCGACAAGGGGGCGAACGCCCAGATGTATGGCCGGATGGTGGATGGCGTGCGGCATTTATCGAACGTCCATTTCATGCAGAAAAGATTCAAGTGCCACTACATGACACTGTTCAGCGCGGTGCAGGCGGTGGTGCAGGGCATCGGAGAGATCTTGGATAGGAAAGTCGCATTTGACTACCTCGTTTATGTGACGGGGCAGGATTATCCGATCAAGACTAATGCGCAGATCAAGTCGTTTCTGGAGAATGCGACAGGGAAATCGTACATGGCGTCCATGCCATTGCCGTTTGAGGGCAGGCATCCCACCGGTGGGAGGATCGTGCAGAATGCCGCGCGAATCGAACACTGGCACTTCCATTTGTTTAATCGCTATGTGCGCGTGCCATTTCGCGGGGGGGCGCTTTGGGCGCGCATCCTGAACCGGTTGCTTCCAAATAAGCGCACGTTTCCGGCTGGATTCAAACCGTACGGCGGTTGGGCGTATTGGTGTCTTACCCGGCAGCACGTGGAGTACGTTTACAGTTTTACAAAGTCGAACCCTGCGTTCGTGCGATTCTTCAGGTATGTAAAGTCGGCGGACGAAGTCATTTTTCAGACGATGCTGTTGAATTCGCCATTCAAGGATGAAATCGTGAACGATGACCTGCGCTACGTGGATTGGTCGTCGGATGATTGCCATCCTCAGGTGTTGCGCAAGGATGATATCGGCAAGCTCATCGGGTCAGACCGTTTATTTGCGAGGAAATTTGACGTCACGGTGGATGCGGAAATCCTGGATTCGATCGACGAACGAATCCTGAAGATCATCCCCGACCGGACGGGTCACGGCGTTGAGACCCGGAAGGAAGCAGCACCGAAGGCTTGCTGCTCGGCGTAAAGAGAAAGCAAGGATTTGAGGGGATGCAACCAGAGAGGGAGGACGTGAGGAGTATGAGAAATGCAAGGCCGGGTATTTGCGGGCCGTTCTTCTCGGACCAGAGACAATGGGCATCCCGTTGATGTTTCAGTAATCATTTGCACGTACAATCGATCAGAGAGTTTGCGACGGACGTTGCAGGCGTTCTGCGATCTCGAGATCCCGCGCAACGTGACCTGGGAGTTATTGGTGGTGGATAATAACTCCAGGGACGCCACGCGCGCGGTCTGCAGCGACTTCGCGGCGAGACTCCCGTTGCGCTACCTGTTTGAAGCGTCGCAGGGACAAAACAACGCCCTGAACCGCGGTGTCGAAGAGGCCGAGGCGGATTTATTGCTGTTCACGGACGACGATGTGGACGTGGAACCGCAGTGGCTGGTGAGTTTCCTGAATGTCGCCAGGCGATATCCGGCTGTGAGTTTCTTTGGCGGGAAAGTCATTCCACGTTGGGAGTGTGCGCCTCCACAATGGCTAAGCGAGAACGCAAACTCATTGCTTCGTCATGTGGCGACAGCATTTGAAATGGGTGAATCAGAAGTGTTCGTGACTGCCTCCGATTGTGTATTCTACGGAGCCAATCTTGCCATTCGCAAGCAGGCGTTCCTGGGGACAACGAAATTTCGTCCCGACCTCGGGCCGTGCGGCGTGGGACAGGTCCGTGGCGGGGAAACGGCGCTGCTGCGGGAATTGCTGGCTGATGGCCATAAGGGGTTATACGTGCCTTCGATGGCCGTGTACCATCGAAACACGTCCTCCCGTATGACCGAATCATATGTGCGCGCCTATTATCACGGGGCCGGTGTTACGGAAGTGCGCATGAACGAATCGCGAAATGGTCACAAGGCTTTCCTGGGTGCGCCGAGATACCTTTGGTTGAAGCTGACGAAACATGCGCTTCAGTACGCGATGTTTCGCTGGACGCGGCCATCTGCGGTCTGGTTGCGGGCGGAAATCGAGATGGCGACCAGCTGGGGCCGGATCACGGAGTTGCGCCGGCTCCATAAGCAAGCGGATGATCAACTTGTGGGTGAAGCTCAGGTCCACACAGCCCGGGTGTAATTTGCACGATTCTTTGAGAACTAAAACGAAACCGGCAATCGTCATTTCCATCCCGTTGGTTTGGGGAGTGCGCAATATTCTGCGCTCCGGACTGTACGCGGAGTTGTCGAACCATTTCCGGGTCATCATCGCCGCCCCGGAGGAAGGACAACAGGATTTGTTGCGGGACGGGATTCCCATTGATGACTTGTGGTTTCTTGATCATCCCAAGGAAACGGCGCGCCACGCCCGGCTCATGAAAACCCTGAAGAGCGCGCACGGCAGAATGCACCCGACTCCGTCCGATGAGATTTTCGGCCAGTGGAGCAAACAGAAGAGCAACGGGACAAACGGCAGTCTCCGCCACAAGACCGTCGAAGCGGTCTACAAGGGAGCCGGCTTGGTGGCTTCCAATCGCGCGCTGTTCCATTGGCTGGAGCAACGGGAAGACGAAGCTTATGAGCAGATGATCCCGCAACGCACCTGGGACTTGCTGCGCAAGACGCAACCGGTGTTCGGATTGTCCACCAGCCATGTGATCAACTGGGAATGGTCGCTGTTCCGCGCCATGCACGCGCTCGCTATTCCGATCGCGACTCACGTGTTGTCCTTCGACAACCTGACCGCCCGGGGCTTCATCCCGACGAAGCATTTCGATCATTTCCTCGTCTGGCACGAAGCGATGGCCGATGAACTGAAGCGATTCTATGCCATTCCCGAAAGTCGGATCACGATCACGGGCACGCCGCAATTCGATTTTCACGTCCGTGATGAGTTCCGTTGGTCGCGGGAACAGACCGCCAAGACATTAGGACTCGATCCACGCCGTCCGTATTTTCTGCATTGCGCGAACCATCACGCCATGACGCCCGGCGAACCGGAATTGGTCGCCGCCGTCGTGCGTGAAGCGTCCACGGATGCCCGGTTTCAGAAGCACCAATGGGTCATTCGTCTGCATCCGCTCGACGATTACAGACGATGGGAATCCCTGGCGCAACAATTCGACAACGTCCGCATTAGCCAGCCTTGGACGCAGGTCCAGGGTGAGGCATGCTGGGCGGCGCCGTCCAGCGACGAACTGGCGCGCCTGGCCAACACGCTCCGGTACGCCGATGCGACCATGACGATGGGATCGAGCACCGCGCTGGACAGCGCTGTGGTGGACACGCCGATCATTTGCGTCGGATTCCATCCGCGGACGGGATCAGCGGAGGACATCTTCTACCGCACGTCGCATTTTACGCATCATTACAGCCCCATTATGGAAAGCAACGCGGCACCGCTGGCGCTTACCATGACGGAACTCATGGATCATCTCGGTCAGGCGGTTGCCCATCGCAGCGCGTTGCACGAACAGCGCGTGCGCCTGGTTGCCAAGGTCTGCGGCCAGGTGGATGGCAAGGCGGCTGACCGCATCGCCGAAACGGTCATTCAATTTGTTCATGCGCAATCCAACCATCATTAACAGCCGGTCAGCAGGCAGCACCGGCGGGAAGGGGAACGCGTTTCACTTCGAACCGATCACGTCTTCCAATGTGGAAACCGTGGCCGAATTGCTTCAGGAACGCAACGACACGATGCGTTCCTACACCCGGTGGAAGTACGCGCAGAAGCCGGACGCCGATTTCAAAGGCGTCATTGCCGAACGCGACGGTGTGCCGGTTGGTTGCTTTGGACTGGTCGTGCGTGATTTGGTGCTGCCCGATTGCCGGCGGATGCGCTGCGGCTGGTTTGCCGATTGGTATGTGACGACCCGTGTGCGGGCCGGTGGACTGGGGACGGAGATGTTGCGCGAGATTTCGAAGAACTATCCAATCGTGTTTGGTCATCCGGCCCCGGAGAAAGCGCGCAAGATTTGCCTCGCCAACGGATATCGCCCCATCGGGTTTCAGTCGCGCCGGCGACTGGTGTTCGACCGGTTCGTTTACGAGCGGGCGCGCACGAGATATTCGGTGAAAGCGGTTGCCAATTTGCTGTTCGGTGTCCAACGCAGTGCTGGGGTGAAGCTCGCGGCATTGTCGGCAGGCCGTCGTAGCGACGGGAATGGTCATGCCTTGAAGCCATTCGCCCATTTTGCCGATGTGGAAGATCACACCACGTGGGTTTCACGTCAGCCGGTACGGCCCGATGCGTCGAGGAGAAACGGTCTATGGGAAACTATTGGTCTGCAGGTGTTTTTCGTCGATGATCTTGTGCCCGGATCCGGATTGCGGAGACGCATTCAATTCACCAAAGGCCACCGACAATTCTCGCGAGAGGCATGGAGACCATTCATCCGGGCGTGCCGCGACGCGGGTTGCGTTTATCTGGAATGTTTCACAACGAACCGCCTGCTCGACGGCGTGTGGGCAAGCTTTGGCGCATGGCGTCATCCGGAGGCTTCGGTGCTGGTGCACGGCCAGATAGATCTGACCGATAAGTTGTTCCTCCATGGATGGGACCGCGAAAACTGGACGTACCTGGCCGGTGGATCGTCCAATGGCGAGGGCCGTTGATGTCGAGCAACAAGAAAATGTCGATGATTTCTGACTCTCCAAGGGTTTCCGTTATCATTGCGAGTTACCGGCGGCAATCTCATTTGTTGAAGGTACTGGATCAACTTGTCGCGCAGGATTATGAACCCACCGAAGTGTTCGTCGTGGATGCATCCCCAGTTGAAGAGCAGCTCTCCAATGCCCAGGTGGCCCACTATCCAAGGTGGCTCTCCTACGTGCGCTTTACTGAACGCGGTAACGCGTCGCGCCAGCGCAACACGGCTCTGAAACTGTGCGCGGGCGACATCATTCTCTTTTTGGACGACGATGTGGAGTTTGGTCGTGACCTGATTGATCAGTACATCCGCGCGTTTCGTGAAACGGGCGCCGATGGGATCAACGGCACGGTACTTGTGCCCAACGAACGGCCAAGCAACGCGCCGAAACTCGTCCACACCATTCCGATTCAATATCCCGGCGCTGCGAATTACCAGGCCTACGACGGCATCATCGAGACGCACGTCATTTGCAGCGCCAGTTTCGCGGCGACGCGTTCGTCACTTCTCACGGTGGGCGGTTTTGATGAACAATTGCACGGGTCCCGCGACGATGTCGATCTGGCGATCCGCATGATCAAGAAGGGTTTTCGGGTCATCCACCACAACGGGCCGTGCCTGCTGCACTTGATGGCACGCGGCAATGGGTCCCGCTCCCCCGAGATGGGGCGCGAATGGGCAACGGCCAATTTATTCTATTTCCAGTTTACGCACTATTGGCAACATCGCCGGGCGCTGCTGATGTGGCGGACGCTTTGGGATTACTGCCGTCCCTCCCGCCACTGGCTGGAACCCGCTGTCATCGCGCACCGATGGACGGGCGTGATTCGCGCATACCGGGTAGCGGTTCGCCGGGTCGATGAAGGACCGAAACTCTGCAATTCATCGAACGGAAATGGGTCTGGAGTCAAAGATTCAGCGCCTCTGATTGTCACGGAGCCCAGCGTTAAGGTGGCAAGCCATGGTTGATTTCGCCACCGCATCGCCTGTGGATTATGAAGCGCTGACTCCCGCGACGGTGCCGATCCATATCGTGTTCCTATGCAATGAATATCCGCCCGACCCGCATGGCGGGATCGGGAGTTTCACCCAGACGATGGCGCGGGCGCTGACAGCGCGTGGGCACAAGGTGACGGTGGTCGGTTTTTATACTCGCAAACAGGAGTTGTGCGAGCGGGACAGCAACGTAACTGTCATCCGGTTGCCGCACACGCGCATCCCGGGTTCCGGTCTGATCACCAACGCAAAACGCCTGGCGTGGGAATTGGAACGCATCCATGCCGAATCCGCCATTGATATCATCGAAGGCCCGGAAAACAGCATGGCGCTGGTGCCGAAGTCTTTCCCGGCCGCAAAAGTGATCCGGATGCACGGCGGGCACCACTTTTTCTTCACCACGCTCGGCAAGAAACCACGGCTGTTGCGAAGCTGGATTGAGAAACGGTCCTTCCGCAACGCCGACCACTTGTGCGGGGTCAGTAAATTCGTCGCGGAAACAACGCGCGATCTGCTGCATCTTGGCGACCGCCCGATTGAAGTTCTGCCGAATGCCGTTAACGTGACCCAATTTCGTCCCCACCCCCATGTGGAGGAGGAGCGCGGGCTGATCGTGTTCGTCGGCACCGTGTGTGAGAAGAAAGGCATCATCCAATTGGTGCAGGCAATGGCCCAGATCGTCGGCGCCGTCCCGGAAGCGCATTTATGTGTTGTAGGACGTGATTCGATCGATCCGAAAACCGGCGGATCGTTTACCGAGCAGCTTCGCCAGTTAATGCCGTCGGAATTGAAATCGCACGTCGAGTTTCGCGGTCCGGTGGAACACGCCCTCATCCCGGAACTGCTCGCCAAGGCCGAGGTGCTCGTCTACCCGTCACATATGGAAGCCATCGGGATCGCATTAATCGAAGGATTGGCAATGGGCAAGGGGATGGTCATCGGCCATGCTGGCCCGGCGCCTGAGGTGGTCGAGAACGGCGTTTCGGGGCTTCTCTGCGATCCCTATTCGCCGGTCTCCATTGCTGATTCGGTGATCATGCTGCTGAAGGATCAACAATTGCGTAACCGGATGGGCGCGCGGGCGCGACAGCGGGCGGTGGATTTATTTTCGTTGGACACAATCGTGAAACGCAACGAGGCATTTTACCGGCGGTGTCTGGGCCGGAATGGTCATGAATAATCCCGAGCGACTTCTCATCGTGTCGCACGTGCTGCATTACCGGCATGAAGGAAAGCTGTATGCCTACGGACCGTATACTCGCGAGATCGACATCTGGGCTGACCTTTTTCCGCAGGTTGTCATTGCCTCACCTTGCCGCGACGAAAGACCACCGGGCGATTGCGTGCCGTTTACGCGCCCCAACATTTCCATCACGCCACAGCGCGAAGCGGGAGGCGACAACCCACTCGCGAAATTCAAGCAGGTCGTACTGCTGCCCGTGATGATCCGGGATCTTTGCCGGGCCATGCGGACGGCGGACGCGATTCACGTTCGCTTTCCCGGCAACCTCGGTCTGCTGGGCGCGTTGCTTGCGCCGCTGTACTCGCGCCATCTGGTGGCAAAGTTTGCCGGTCAATGGAACGGCTATCCCGGCGAACGGCTCGCCTTGCGCCTGCAACGAGGCGTGCTTCGTTCCTGGTGGTGGCATGGCCCGGTTACGGTATACGGACAATGGCCGAACGAGCCGCCCCAGATCGTTCCATTTTTTACATCGATGATGACCGAAGACATGGTCGCGCGAGCGGCAGTCGTGGCGCAGACAAAGGAGATTAAGCAGCCACTGCGCGTTTTGTTTTCGGGTCGGTTGGCCAGGGAAAAGCGCGTGGATGCGCTGCTGGAGGCCGTGAAGATTTTGGCGGATCGCGGTATTTGGCTTGAAGTGGTGCTGGTGGGCGGTGGCGTCGAGAACGCCAATCTGCGCCAACAGACAGAAAAACTCGGTCTTCAAGATATAGTGAAGTTTGCCGGGTCTCTCCCGTTCGAGGAGGGCCTGAAATGGTACGAGTGGGCCCATTGCCTGGTATTGCCGTCCGCGAATTCCGAAGGCTGGCCTAAAGTGATCGCGGAAGGCATGTGCTACGGCCTAGTTTGCATCGGGGTGGACCATGGTCAAGTGCCGCTGATGCTCAGGGACCGCGGGATTCTGCTGAATTCCGGCACTCCGCAGGAGATTGCCGCCGCGCTGCAGCGGGTGGCGCAGCGGCCCGGGGATTTTAATGACATGAGGCGGAACGCGTCAATGTGGGCACGCCAGTACTCACTCGAGGGGTTGGGCGAGGCCTTGCGTGACCTGTTGAATCACCGCTGGGGAGTATTGCTGAATCCATCGGCTCCGCGGACGTCGAAGGTCGTGAGTCTTGCTTATGAAACAGATCGGTGTACTGCAAGTTTGTGACTCGTTAGCGACGGGTGGTATGGAGCGGGTGGCGGTTAACCTCGCCAACGCACTCCCACAAGATCGCTATCGCAGTCATCTGTGCTCAACCCGCGAGGAAGGTCAGATGGCGGAATTTGTGCAACCGCACGTGGGCAGGATTTGTCTGCACCGCTGCAAACGGTTTGATGTCGCGGCATTGCGAAAGTTTATCGGGTACATCCGGGACAACGAGATTCAAATTATTCACGCGCACGGCACATCGGTGTTTTTCTCGATTTTGGCCTCGGGCTTCAGCCCGCATCCGATTCTGATCTGGCACGATCATTTTGGTCGTTACGCCACCGAGGAGCGACCGGTGTGGCTCTATCGTCTGGCCGCGAAGCGGGTCGACAGCGTGATTGCGGTAAATCAATCGCTGGCGAACTGGGCGCAGGAGCGTCTCCATTTGCCTGCCGTGCGTGTACGCTACATTCCCAACTTTGTTTGCGAACCCGGTGAAAAGGAAGAATCGCCTGCATTGCCTGGACAAAATGGATTTCGGATCGTGTGCGTCGCCAATTTCCGTCCACAGAAGGACCATTTGAATCTGTTGGAGGCGATGCGGATCATCCTGCGGCAGATTCCGGAGACGCATCTGTTACTCCTGGGAAACGGCACGGGGACGCCCTGCTACGAGGACGTGATCGAGAAGATTTCCAGCAATGGTCTGGCGGGACACATCTCGGTAATGGGATTGCGCAAGGACGTATACGCGGTGCTGCGTGCCTGCGATATCGGGGTGCTGAGTTCGTCTTCCGAGGGACTGCCGCTGGCATTGCTCGAATACGGATTTGCTGGAATAGCGGTTGTGGCGACCCAGGTGGGCCAATGCGCCGAGGTGCTGGCAGGCGGGCGATGCGGCATGCTCGTCCGGCCGCGCGATCCCGAGCAGATGGCGAAGGCAATTCTTTCACTGCTGCGGTCGAAGAAGCGGCGCAGGGAGCTTGGAAGCAGCCTGAACGAGCGCGTGCATCGATCCTACAGCCAGGAAGTCGTGATTCGCCAGGTGGCGGACGTTTATAAGACCGCGCTCACCCGCAGCGAGAGATTTGTGGATCCTTCAGAACACCGAATCCGGTAGGGC
This sequence comes from uncultured Verrucomicrobiota bacterium, assembly GCA_964487175.1. Classification (GTDB taxonomy): domain Bacteria; phylum Verrucomicrobiota; class Verrucomicrobiia; order Palsa-1439; family Palsa-1439; genus CAWFPN01. The sequence continues at coordinate 29,050 of CAZAQZ010000001.1, forward strand.
GAAGACAGTCATGGAACCGCTTACATCTGCGATCACTCCAAAGCCCGGCTTCCATCCTCTTGAACGGGGCCGTGGGGCCAGCAGCGACCAGATATCGTGGCTGGCGGTGGTTGGGTTTATCCTTCTGCATCTGCCGCTGGCCTTGATGATGAAATTTGTGCCAACCGTGGCCACGGTGGATGCGTTCCTAGTGCTGGCAGTGGGGATGAAATGGGCGATGAGCGGTCGCCAATTGGCGAAGGTTGCCTATATTGGGGCCTACATCGCAGGCTGCGAAGTCATTTGGCGGGCTGTAGGCGCGTCCATTTATTGGGAATTTGGGAAATACGCGACAATCCTTATTTTCATCGTGGCACTGGTCAGGAGCCGGAGATTCCAACTTCCTGCGCTGCCAACCGCCTATTTCCTGTTGCTGATTCCGGCGACTCTTCTGACATTGTGGCAGGCGAGTTTTTCCGACGCGAAGAGTATGATCAGTTTTAATCTGTCCGGCCCGCTGGCGCTGGCGGTCAGCGTGATGTTTTTCATGAAGATCCAACTACGGCGCCAGCAGCTTGTACGCGTGTTGATCGCGTTCATTGGACCGGTGGTGGGTATGGTGGCCATCATCGTGCTCGGACTCGCCTCCGCCGATGTGAAGTTTGGCCGGCAGTCCAACGTGGAGGCCAGCGGCGGTTTTGGCGCCAATCAGGTGTCGGCGCTTCTTGGGATGGGGTGCATCGCGGCGTTCCTCTGTCTCCTGGGTGGGAAACAGCGGTGGCAACTCAAACTACTATTCATCGGGCTGATGCTGGAATTCGCCGTGCAAAGCGCGCTGACGTTTTCGCGGGCCGGCATTTATTACGCAGCCGCCAGTCTTGCCGTTGGTTGTCTGATGCTCATGAGGAATATCAAGGCAGCGTTGGAAATGGCAGTGGTTCTTGGAATCCTGTTTCTCCTTACCAACTACGTGGTTTATCCACGTTTGGATGATTTTACTGGGGGCGCACTCTCAGCGCGTTTTGAGAATACGCACCTTTCCGGGCGGGCGGAAATCATGGATGCCGACTTGAAAATCATGGCCGAACACCCGATTTTTGGAATTGGAGTCGGCCAGGCCATGAGCGAGCGTGCCAAGTTCTTCAAGGGTTTCGCCTCGCACACGGAGTTTACGCGATTGCTGGCCGAGCACGGCATCTTCGGTTGTGTTGCCGCGTTGCTGTTGGTTGTTATGGCAATCAGAAACGTTGTGGTCTCGCCGACAGGCAAAGGACGGGCGGTGGCAGCGGCGTTGGCGACCTACAGCTTCTGTTTCATGACCGGCAACGGCATGCGAATGGTTCTGCCTTCTTTCCTGCTCGGTCTGGCTGCCGTCCGGCTTGGGCCGGAACGACCGCCAAAGCGAAAAGAAAACACCCCGCAGCCCAACAACCCCGTTCGATTCAGCGATTATCCACGCAGGTCGAAGCCGCAGTTGCACCCTGCATGACACAATATCGGACATCCCATGAGTCTTGACGTTCATCAATCAGCCGTCGCGAACACCTTGCCAATCGTCAACGGCAGCACGGAACAGTCTGTCTCCGCCATTCATGAGGCAGTCGTGCCGAGCGACCGCACCATCGGTGTCCTGCTCGTTGGCAACTTTCTCTCGGGATCAGTCGGGACCCGCGGCGCGTGCGAAGAACTGGCATTGCACCTGAACGGCCTGGAACGGCTGCGAATCCTGACGACGTCGAGCAAGGAGGGGCGGCTGCCGCGTCTGGCGGACATGCTGGCCACCATTTGGCGACGACGGGACGAGTACGATGTGGCGCAAGTGGACGTGTACAGCGGTCCGGCGTTCTTTTGGGCCGAGGCGACGTGCCTGCTCCTGAGGCAAATCAAGAAACCTTATGTGCTAACATTGCACGGGGGCAATCTGCCCGCATTTTCCCACGGCCAACCTGACCGGGTCCGGCGCTTATTGCAAACCGGTCGCGTTGTGACAACGCCATCGGAGTACTTAAACGATCAAATGTCGCCATATCGGACCGATCTTCGTCTTTTGCCCAACGCGCTTGATCTGAAGTCCTATGCGTTTCGGCACCGGAGTCAGCCACGCGCGGCACTGGTCTGGTTGCGCGCTTTTCATGAGATCTACAACCCCGAGATGGGCCCGAAAGTAGTCCAACTCCTCGCCCGGGATTTTCCGAAATTGTCCATGATCATGGTCGGTCCCGATAAACGCGATGGCAGCCGACAACGCACGCTGCAGATTGCCACCGATTTGGGTGTTCTGGATCGCATGACATTTCCCGGTGGCGTTCGCAAGACGGAGACCCCCGGCTGGCTCGATAAAGGCGACATCTTCCTGAACACGCCCAACGTGGACAACATGCCCGTCAGCGTCCTCGAAGCCATGGCAAGCGGCCTGTGTGTCATCAGCACCAATGTCGGCGGCGTGCCCTATCTTCTCAAGGACGAGTCCGACTCCTTATTGGTCCCCGCCAATTCCCCCGAAGCGATGGCCGCAGCCGTGAGCCGAATCCTCACCGAGCCGGGCCTGGCGGATCGTCTTTCGCAGAGCGCCCGGGCTAAGTCGGAAAAGTACGATTGGAATGTCGTGCTACCTCAGTGGGAAACGTTGCTCCGGTCGGTGGCCGGAAACGCCTGACGGCAATCCGCCAAGTGCTGATATGAAACAACGCTGCTTTTTTATCGGGACGCCGCTGGGCGATCTGTCGATCATGAAACAGTTCGAGGCCCTCGGCCGCGAACTGGCGGAGCGTGGCCATAGAGTGATTATCCTGGCTCCGCACCGGAAGGTGGAATTGGCCCGACCCAATGAAAACCCCGCAGTCCTTATCTGGCCAAGTGAGCGTCCGACAAAGTTGCGCGACGCCTGGTTCTTTTACAAGCTCGTGCGCCAGTTCAAACCTGATTGCGTCGTGGGCAGCTACGCCGCCGTGAACATCATGATGATGGTCGGCTGGCTCGCGCGCGTGCCGCAACGCATCGCGTGGTATCACACGTTGAGCAGCCAGATCAATTTGGATCAAAAGATGCCCGGTTGGCGGATGAAATTGCTTCGCCTGCGCAAACGTCTCGTTTATCGCGCTGCCACTTACATCGTTCCCGTTTCACGCGCCGCCAGCGACGATGTTCGGGACATTTATCACCAATCGGAACAGAAGCTACGCATTTTCCTCAATTCCGTGGCCGATCCGGTTCAGCACGGGACCGCACCGGTCGCAGTAACAGGCCGGGCGGTGTGCATCGCACGGTTCTTTCCTTCTAAGGGCCAGGATGTACTGATCCGGGCGATCCATATTCTGAAGGCCGATCATCCCGATGTGCACGCCGAATTTCTTGGCGATGGACCGTCGAAGGAAGCCTACACGCAATTAGCCCGCGAATTGGGAGTTACTGATCAGTGCCAGTTTTCAGGTGCCGTCAGCCATGATGAAGTGTTGGATCGAATGCGCACGGCAACGGTGACCGTCCTGCCGAGCCGCAATGATAACTGCCCGTTAGTGATCATCGAGTCGCTCGCCGTGGGAACTCCGGTCATTGCATCGAGAGTGGGTGGCATCCCCGAGGTGGTACGCGACGGAATCGACGGGTTCCTGGTGCCGCCGGATGATCCCCAGGCGCTAGCCGCCAGGCTGAACGAAGTTCTTTCGGATGCGGCATTGCGGCAGAAGTTGAGAACGTATGCGCGCGAAGGATTTCTCTCGCGGCTCGAACTGCATCGCGCAGTGCAGGAACAAGCCGATTGGTTGGAAGGACTACATCCCGATGGACAGCCATCCGGCGCGATGGCGAGCCTGAACAAGAGCGCATCGAATGGACCGCGCGCCATGCCCGACCGCAGACCCATGGTGGCCGATTGTGAGTAAGTTGCTTTCCCTTTATCATGCGCTCCCGGCGCCGGTGAGGCCGGTAGTCGCCAGCTTGCGAGGCTTCCATCTTCGTTCCTGGCGTTACGGGTCGGAGACGGATCAGCTAGCTCAAGAGGCCTTGCAGCGTGACCGCTGGAGTCCCCAGGAATGGCGGCAATGGCAGCAGAAAGCATTGAAAGACCTGCTGCACCGGGCTTCCACGGAAGTCCCGCATTATCGCGATTACTGGCGGAATTGGAAAACTCCGGGCCGTGTGACATCCCTGCCTGACTGGCCGATCCTCGAAAAGGAATCGCTGCGGGCGAATCCGAAGGCGTTTTTGGCGGACGGATGTAAGCCCAAGAAAATGTTTCATGACCACACCAGCGGCACAACGGGGAAATCCCTCGACCTGTGGGAAAGCCGCGACACGGTACGCGCGTGGTACGCGTTGTTTGAAGCGCGCTGTCGGCTTTGGTACGGCGTGTCGCGTCACGATCGATGGGGCATGTTGGGCGGGCAATTAATCGTCCCTGTGGCCCAGCGGCGTCCGCCGTTTTGGGTGTGGAATTCCGGTCTTGACCAGCTTTATCTGTCCGCGTATCACCTCGCACCCGACCTCATTTCACACTATCTAAAAGCCTTAAGCACCTACCGCGTCACGTATCTGCTGGGATACACGTCGGCCCTGTATGCCCTTGCCATGGAGGTTTTGGAAAGCGGTCGAAAAGGTCCGCAGATGAAAGTGGTCATCACCAACGCTGAACCGCTATTCGATTATCAGCGGCAGGCAATTGCCGAAGCATTCAACTGTCCCGTGCGCGAAACGTACGGCATGGCGGAATTGGTTGTCGCGGCCAGCGAATGCGAGGCGGGCCGGATGCATTTGTGGCCCGAGGCGGGCATCACGGAGATTGTTGACGGTGACAAACCTGCGCCCGATGGACAGGCCGGCGATTTGGTTTGCACGGGATTGAGCAATCCGGATATGCCGCTGGTGCGCTACCGCGTCGGCGACCGCGCCGCCCTGGCAGCCACGGATGATCGTTGTCCGTGTGGAAGGACGCTGCCCGTGCTCAACTCGATCGAAGGCAGATTGGATGATGTGTTGTACACGATTGATGGACGAGTCATCGGACGACTTGACCCCGTTTTCAAGGCGGGCGTTCCGATTCGAGAAGCCCAAATCATCCAGGACGGGTTGGACCGAATCCGTGTCCTGTACGTGCCCGCGCCCGGGTTCACGAATGTCGATCGGGAACTGATCGTCGCGCGCCTTCAAGCCAGACTGGGGCCCATGAATGTCGTGATGGAATCGCTTTCGGAAATCCCCCGCACCGCCAATGGCAAGTTTCGCGCTGTGGTCTGCAACCTTTCGTCCGATGAGAAAAAAAAGGCCCGTCGGGGGCAAGTCGAAGAGTTGGTCGGGTCATGAGTTCGCTTCCTTTTGTGAGCGTGATCCTGCCGGTCTTCAACGAAGAACGGTTCATCCATGCCAGCCTGACCGCGGTGCTGGAGCAGGATTATCCCCACGACTTGATGGAGGTGATTGTGGCGGACGGACGGTCAACGGACCGGACCCGCGAGATCGTGGAATCGTTGCAGGAGAAGTATCCCAACATCCGCCTGATCGACAATCCGGAGCGGATCGTGTCAACCGGATTGAACCACGCGCTCAAGACCGCGCGTGGCGACATCATTATTCGTCTGGACGGCCATTGCGAGTACCCGAAGGATTATCTGCGGAGCGTGATTGCGTTGCGCGAGCAAATGAAGGCCGACAACGCCGGCGGCGTCCTGATCCCGTTGGGAAACTGCAGTTACACCTCGCAGGCCGTCGCGGCGGCGTATTATTCGCCCGTGGGAATCGGTAACGCGCTGCGGGGTCATGCGGACTCGACTGCGGTAACCGAGGTGGACACGGTGCATGGCGGCTGCTGGAAGCGCGAGCGTCTGATGGCGCTCGGCGGGTTTGACGAAGAAATGGTGAGAAATCAGGACGACGAGCTCAGTTTCCGATTGCGAAAATCCTCAGGCCGGATTGTGCAGAGCGGTGCCATCCGGGTGAAATACTGGGTGCGCGACAGTTATCGAAAACTTTTCATGCAATTCGCGCAGTACGGCTACTGGAAGGTGCGGGTGGTTCAGAAGCATCCAAAGCAATCCAACATTCGGCACATCGTGCCATCGGGTTTCGTGTTGGCGGTTCTCGTGAGCGCGGCGTTGTCGCCGTTTTTTGCGGCGGCGCGCTGGGCGCTGGCAATCGTCCTAGGCGGATACGTCCTAGCAATGTGTTTGGCGGGACTACGCGAGGCGATGCGGACCAGGCTGAGTCTCTGGCCCGGTGTGACCCTGGCGATTCCGGCGATGCATATCGGTTATGGCGTCGGATTCCTGCTCGGCTGGCTGCGCTGGTTGGTGGGGCCGCTGCCAACGGACCGCATATTCGAAAAAAGCACGCGATGATAAGTGGCCTATTGATAACGATTTATGAAAACAGGGAACCGGCAGGTGCTGGAAATTCCTTGTTCCATTCACGCGCCAAGGAGTCAGGGGAAGCAGTAATCGGTGATGTAAACAAGGGGACAGTACGATGCAGTCATATATACTGGAGAACGAGAGTCTCATTGAAATGCAGCCAATGAACACGGGCAATCAGAATGTCAGCAGCGACGGGCAGTTGACCAACGCCGAGCGCCTCAAGGTGCTGGTGGAATGGAACGACACCAAGGTCGATTACCCGAAGGATGTGTG
>CAZAQZ010000002.1:0-34034 GCA_964487175.1 uncultured Verrucomicrobiota bacterium
GGACACTTCTTCCCGGCTGAATATCTTTCCCTGTCGAAGCGCCTGAATCTGACCCGACAATCCAAGCGAACTAGGATACCGGATTCCAGTCAACCGTTCAAACCGCGCAGTCGCCGCCACCACCTCCGCCTGATCGCCTTCATAGCGGATGATATAGGCGGCGTCTGCCTTCAGTAGCGATGCTGACTTGATCAGAATGCGCTGTAACAACGGCTCCAATTCGAGTCGTTGCGCGCCGCCACTGCTGATTTCCACCAGCGTATTCAACTTTTCATTCTCACGCAATTGCGTCTCATAGAGGCGGGCGTTGGCGATGGCTATACCCAATTGATTGCCCATGGCTGTCACCATCTCCACCACGTCCGGCGCGAATTCCAACTCCCGCTTACTGACCAGGCCCAGCGTGCCCAGGACTTCGCCCTTTGCCTTCACCGGTACCACAATCAATGGCTTGAATCCATGCTTGCGCGCGGCTGTCGCCGCCATGGGGGCTTCTGAGGATAGATCGCTGAAGATTTTTGCCTGACCGGACGCTGCCACCACTCCAGTAACTCCCTCACCCCAGGCAACCAACCGCAACTGATCCACAAGCTCTTCCGGCAACCCGGTGTGCACGTACAGCCGCAGGTGCTTTTGATCCAGCTCCGCCAGATGAATCCCGCCTCCCTCCATGCCCGTGCTTTCCAGAGCAACCTCCAGCGTGTTGCGAGCTATCTCTTCGATCTTCAGGGACGAATTTGCAACCGCTGCAAGAGTGGTCAGTGCAGCGAGCTGCCGGTTCCGCCGCAGCAATTGTTGCTGGCGCTGACGCATTTGGGTCACCTCGCGCACGACGAATTGAAACTCTTCGGGTTTGTCACCGTCGCGGGAGAAAATACTCGCGTTGCACTGCAAATCAATCCATTGGCCGTCCTTGCGGCAAAACCGGTATTCCAAGCTGTGCACGGATTCACCTAGCACCAGCTTGGCAAAAGCATTGCGGACCGCCTCGATATCGTCCGGATGAACCCTGTCAAACGGGTCGATCGCCGCTAACTCCTCCGTCCCGTACCCAAAAATCCGCGGAAACGCCGGGTTGGAGAATCGCGGACGGCCATCTAAACCAGCTATGTAGATCGCGTCGTCCGAGTTCTCCACCAGGCTGCGATACTGCTCTTCGCTCGCCCGCAGGTCCGCTTCCAATTGGGCGTGGACCATGGCATTGCCGATCTGATTGGCGATGACCTCAATGAGATCGATGTCCTCGCCCTCGAACTCCCGCACCTTGTACGTTCCCAGTGCGAGCAAACCGACGACGAACCCTTGTGCGCGAATGGGACACATGATGGCGGATCGGAATCCTGCCCGTACCACATCGACGCGAAACATGTGAGGCGTCAGAGTGAAATCCTCGATGACCTTGGTATTGCCCTCCAGGACCGCATTGATGGTCACGTCGTCGCTCTTGCGAAGCGTGGTGACCTGACGCGCAAACGCCTCGGAGACTCCGCGCCAGGCGAACAAACGGAGCACCTGATCGCTGTCCTGCCACATATAGACTGCTCCGGCGTCGATTTGTGTCACCGCCAGGATGGCGTGCAAGGCATTGTCAGCTATTTCCTTCAGATCGAGGGTGCGGTTGACCGCATCAGCGATGAAATTGATCGCCGTAAGCCGTACTTCGCGCAAAGGCTTGGCCGTAGCTGACGTGGAGTCGAACAGTTTCATTGGCGCCCTGTGACGACTCATACCCTAACAGAAAAGCCGTGATTTTTCAGCAAATTTCGCCAATACTCGCTTCAGAACTTATGGACAAACCAGATAAACTTGATGATATTTTTCGCCTTCAGGAAGCCCTTAACCAGCGCATCGGGGTTAACACCTCCGGAATGACAGATGAGGAGCGCCAGAAATGGGTGCTGAACTACTGCCGTGCGATGACCCAAGAGATCGCTGAATTGACCGATAGCGTCCCGTGGAAATGGTGGGCCAAGTATCAGAAGTTCGACAAACAGAACGCGCGCGTCGAGGTGATCGATCTATTGCACTTCTTGATCTCGATTGCCCAGGTATTGGAAATGACACCCGAGGACGTTTACGAAGCCTACACCAAGAAGCACAAAGTCAATCTTGACCGCCAGGCATCCGGGTACAGTACAAAAGACGAAGACGATAGCCGCCATATCTGAACGGCTGGCTGGCCCGTTCCCCCCAAAAACGAGCACGGCCTCCTCAAGCTGAGGAAGCCGTGCTGAATCCCACGAGCAGATGATGTTAAGCTACCGGGGCGGCTTCCGCCTTCTTCTCGACTGATTTCTTTTCAGTCGATTTCTTCTTTTGCGAAGGCTTCGCCTCCGTTGGCTTTGGCTCTTCACCTTGCTTGGCGGCCTGTGGCTCGGGTGCGGCTACCACAGTCCCCGTCCATTCCAGGATCACCATTTCTGCTGCATCACCGACGCGGGCGCCAATGCGAATGATTCGCGTATAACCGCCCTTACGATCATCGTGTTGCTTGCCAAGCTCTGCGAATAGTTTCTTTACAGTAGGGCCATGCCGCAGAAATGCGACCGCCTGCCGCCGATCATGCAAGGTGCCTCCCTTTGCGAGAGTGACCATACGGTCGGCCCATCGGCGAGCCTCCTTGGCTTTGGCCACGGTCGTGCGTATCCGGCTGTGCGTAATCAGGCTACAGACCATATTCGCCAGCGTCGCACGCCGATGCTGGGATTTCATTCCCAGCTTGGCTGTTCGTTTACGGTGTCGCATAACAATTCCCTCTTAAAACCGCTGGATTACTTCTCTTCCATTGCCAACGCCGGAACTTCCACCGGCGCCGCAGGAGCCTCCAGCACACTTGCATCAAACTTCATCCCCAGCGTCAATCCCAATCCGGAGAGCTTTTCCTTGATTTCATTCAAGGATTTCTTGCCAAAGTTACGGTACTTCAGCATCTCCTGCTCGGTCTTCATCGCCAGCTGGCCAACAGTGGTGATGTTCGCATTGTTCAGGCAATTCGCCGCTCGCACGCTTAATTCGATCTCATTGACACTCATGTTCAGAATCTTCTTGAGTTTGGCCTGTTCCACGCTGACCTTCTCCGCGGCTTCTTCAAACTCAATGACCAGACCCTTGTCGTAATCACAGAAGGAATCAAGGTGGTGCCTCAAAATGTTGCTCGATTGCACCAAGGCGTCGTCGGGTGTGATGCGTCCATCCGTCCAAACCTCAACGATTAGCTTATCGTAATCCGTCCGCTGTCCGACGCGCGTGTTTTCGACCGTGTAGCGAACGCGCCGCACAGGCGAGAACAGCGAATCGATGGCGATCACTCCGATCGGCTGCTCCGGCTTCTTGTTCTGCTCGGCGGGACAGAATCCGCGACCGACTTTAATCTCAAGCTCGCCCTCGAGCCGCATCTTCTTGTCCAGAGTGCAGATGTGTTGGTCAGGGTTTAACACTTCAACGACTTGGTCGCTCTTGATGTCGGCAGCCGTCACCGGGCCTTCCTTGTTGGCGGAAAGGTACACGATGTGCGGTTCCCGACTGTGAGATTTTAGCAACACTCTCTTCAAGTTCAGGATGATGTCAGTCACGTCCTCCACGACGCCCTGAATCGATGTGAATTCGTGAGGTGCTCCTTCGATCTTGATCGAAGTAATTGCCGCGCCTTCCAGCGAGCTCAACAATACGCGGCGCAGTGAGTTTCCGACCGTGTGACCGTAGCCTGCTTCGAACGGCTCCGCGATGAACTTTGCGTACGTTGGAGTCGCGGTGGAATCCTCCCGGATCAACCGTTTCGGCATTTCAAAACGACCTAAACGAACTGGCATGATGTACTTCCTCCTGTGAGTTGGGTTTCCCGCGGCCTAGAAACGCGGACCAACAACTCGTTTGACTTTGGTTATCTAGAATAAAACTCAACGATCAACTGCATATTAACGATCGGCTGAATGTCTTCGTGCGTCGGCATTCTCGTAATCTGCGCCCGCATGCCGTCACGGTTGAAGCTGATCCAGTCCGGGACAGGACGGATCTGCGCTGATTCCAGGCTCTTGGCCACCAGTTGACGGGACGCAGCCGTGTCTCGAATCTCGATCAAGTCGCCCGGCTTGACGTTGAACGACGCAATACCAACCTTACGACCATTCACCCGCACGTGTCCGTGATTGACGATCTGCCGAGCAAATGGGCGCGTGCTTGCAAAACCTATCCGAAACACTGTGTTGTCCAACCGCGTTTCGAGCAGTTGCAACAGTGTCTCACCCGTCACGCCGCGCTTCTTGCGTGCTTTTTCAAACATTCGGCGAAACTGTCGTTCCAGCAATCCGTATTGATAGCGCAGCTTCTGTTTCTCCGCCAAACCAATCCCGTAATCGCTGTGCTTGCGACGTGATTTCGGCCCATGAACACCGGGCGGATAGCTGCGCCGCTCCAAATACTTCGACGGCCCAAAGATTGGCTGGCCAAATCGCCGGCTGATGCGTACTCGTGGTCCTTTGTATCGTGCCATACTCTTAAAATCTCCTGACTAGACGCGGCGGCGCTTGGGTGGACGGCAACCATTATGTGGAATTGGCGTAACGTCCTTAATCACTGTGATCTCCAGGCCGATGGCCTGAAGCGCACGGATCGCCGCCTCACGGCCGCTTCCGGGCCCCTTTACCCAGACCTCGATCTCGCGCAGTCCGTGCGCCATACCCTGACGAGCTGCATCTTGGGCAACCAATTGCGCCGCATAAGCAGTGCTCTTGCGCGACCCTTTGAAACCAACCCGGCCCGCACTGGACCAGCCGATCACCTTGCCACCATGGTCCGTTATTGAAACAACCGTATTATTGAACGTCGCCATGATGTGAGCGATGCCCTGTATGACATTCTTGCTGTGCTTGGCCTTAATGACCTTCTTAACAACCTCGCCTTCAGCAAGCGCCTCCGCGGCTGTCGTCGGCACGGTTGATGTTGCCGCGGCCGGGGTGGCCGGTGCAGCCGAATCAGCCTTTGGGGCTGGTGCGCCTGCGGCTTCTGTCCCTGCGACTGGCTTCGCCTTAGGTTCTTCCGATTTCTTAGCTTCCTTTGCCATTGTGCTCCCTCAACTGTTAAACCTTCCCAGCCTTCGCATCTTTGCTCCGGATAACGCCAACGGTCTTGCGTGGCCCCTTGCGTGTGCGTGCATTCGTGCCCGTGCGTTGTCCACGCACTGGCAGCCCCTTTTTGTGCCGAATGCCTTGGTAACAATTAATACTCATCTTGCGCTTCACGTTCTGCTGGACTTCGCGACGCAGGTCACCCTCAATTCTATAGCCCTGCAATGCGGTCGTCAGGTGCGAGAGCTGTTCATCGTTCAGGTCTTTGGTCCGCAAATTGGGGTCTACCTTCGCCTTCTCGCAAACCTCGACCGCTGTCGTCGGCCCGATGCCGTAAATGTACCGCAATGAAATGCCAACTTTCTTCTGATCAGGTATTTCAACACCGATAATTCGTGCCATGGAATTACTCCTACCCTTGACGCTGTTTGTGGCGCGGGGTCGTACAAATGACGCGCACCACGCCTTTGCGCTTCACAACTCTGCAGCGCTCACACAATCGTTTGACTGACGGTTTCACTTTCATGTTGTTTTCCTACTTCTGCCGAAACGTAATTCGGCCCTTGCTCAAATCGTACGGTGACATTTCCACCATGACTTTGTCGCCCGGCATCAACCGGATAAAATGCAACCGCATCTTTCCCGAAATATGGGCAAGAATCCGGTGCCTGTTCGGCAATTCTACACGAAACATCGTATTCGGCAACAATTCTACGACTGTGCCTTCGACTCGTATGGGCTCTTCCTTAGCCACGTTAAAATCTCTGGTTCTCCCTCCGTTACCAACACCGTGTGCTCGAAATGCGCACTAGGTGCGCCGTCAGCCGCGACCACCGTCCACCCGTCGCCGAGCATTTTCACGTCACTGGTCCCTGCGTTGATCATCGGCTCAATTGCCAGGGTCATTCCCGGCTTGAGCTTTGGCCCATCCCCGGGCCGGCCATAGTTCGGAATCTGTGGTTCCTCGTGCATTCTTCTGCCCACACCATGGCCAACAAATTCGCGGACAACTGAGAATCCCTCGCTTTCCACCGTGCTCTGTACCGCATGTGAAATATCGCCGACGCGGTTGCCAGTTCTCGCCTGAGCGATGCCGGCGTGCAAGGCCTTTTCCGTAACCCGCAGTAAATCCTGTGTCCGAGGTGCAACCACCCCGACTGCCACTGTCGTCGCATTGTCCCCGACAAACCCATCCAGTATCACGCCGATGTCCAGGCTGACAATGTCGCCATACTGTACTCGCCGCTTGCCGGGAATCCCGTGTACAACTTCCTCGTTGACCGACACGCAAATATGACCTGGATATCCCTTGTACCCGAGAAACGGACTCTTGGCGCCACATTGCTTAATCAAATTGCCTGCTGCCTCGTTTAATTCAGCTGTCGTACGACCCGGTTGCACCAGGGCGGCAATTCCCGCCAGAACCTTCGCGGCGGCACCGCAAGCGGCCCGCATCCGTTCGATCTCATTAGCTGACTTGATCGGAATCACGGCTTCACCAAGTGCATGATTTGGGCAAACGCTTTCTCTTTCACACCGCTGCCGTCAACTCGCCGCAATACACCCGATCGCTCGTAATACTGGATTACCCCCTGCGTTAATTCTTCGTATACATGCAGCCGCTCCCGCACAGTCGCCTCTGTATCATCGGCCCGCCGAACCAATTTTCCTCCGCACTTATCGCACACGCCCGGTTCTCTTGGCGGCATTCGTTTGACATGGTAGAGCGCACCACATGCTTCGCAGCTCAGACGCCCCAGAACGCGCTCAATAATTTCCGACTCGCCGAGTTCCAGCAGAATCACCAAACTAATGGGCATGCCTCGATCCTTCAACAAGTGATCCAACGCCTCGGCCTGGGGTACAGTGCGAGGAAACCCATCGAAGATGAAGCCCCGGCTGCGCCCGTGATCGTCCAGCCACAAGCGAACTAGCTCGACTGCGAGCTCGTCGGGCACCAGCTGCCCTTTGTCAATGAACCGTTTGGCCGACTCTCCAATCAGCCCACCCCTTCGCATCGCTTCGCGAAACATCTGCCCTGTAGATACGTGGGGCACACCCAACACCGCACTCAATTCCATCGCCGCCGTGCCCTTACCGGAAGCCGGCGGTCCAAGCAAAACGATGCGAGGGCGACTCACATCACCCCTCTCGTCGTGTGCTGTGCGCATTTCCCGTCACAACTGCCGTCAACGACGTCCGCGCATCCTGCCCTTGCGCAGAAATCCGTCATAATGACGCATGATCAAATGGGATTCCACTTGGCGCATTGTATCCAACATCACGCCCACGGTGATCAAGAGGCTTGTCCCGCCAAAGAAACTCGCCGTTAGATACGGCAGACGAAACCGGTGCGAAAGAATGTAGGGAATCACCGCTATCACTGTCAGAAACACAGCACCCGCCAGTGTGATTCGCGTCATTGTATGATCGAGAAACTCAGCGGTCGGTTTGCCCGGACGAATGCCAGGCACATAGCCTCCATACTTCTTCAAATCGTCTGCAATCTGCAATGGATTAAACTGGGTTGCCACCCCGAAGTAGGAAAAGAATAAAATCATCAAGCCGTACTGTGACAGATACAAAAACTCGCCCTCCGTCAACGCACGAGACATCTTCTGCAACGTCGGCAAGTGCGAGAAGGACAATAGCTTCTGCGGAAACAACAGGATGGCTTGCGCGAAGATGATCGGCATCACACCCGAGTAGTTCACCCGCAATGGCATAAAGGTCTGTCCACCGCCGCGCACCTTCCGACCGATAACCTGCTTGGCGTATTGCACCGGAATCTTGCGCTGCGCCTCGGTCACGGCAATGACGACCGCGGTTACTGTCACAGCCATGACGAGCAGTAAAATCGCGTGGAGGATGTTAAACTGCGCCTCACCCGCCTGCCCGAAAAACAAGGCTGACGCCTGCGCAATCGCGCGCGGGAGCCGATCAACAATTCCAATCGTGATAATGATCGAAACTCCATTTCCAATCCCGCGCTCGGTAATCTGCTCACCCAGCCACATCAACAGGATGCTGCCGCTCGTAATGGTAAGGACTGTCAGAAGCTCAAACCCAAGGCCGGGATCCTTCACAAGGACGCCCGTGAAACCGGGGAACAATTTGTCCGGATGCTCAAATGCTTTTGCCAGAAAAAAACTCTGGATTATGCAGATCCCCACAGTCATGTATCGCCCATACTGGATGATCTTCGTGTATCCGGATTGGCCTTCTTGACGCAGTCGTTCCAACGACGGCATCACAGCTGTCAACAACTGCATAATGATGGTAGCGGTGATGTACGGCATGACACCAAGCGCAAACACGGCGCAGTTCTGAAGCCCACCTCCCGTCAACAGCATGGCGAGGCCAACGAAGCTGCCACCGACCTGGCTCTGCACGCGGCCGATATAATCGGTCAACGATGTCGGATCAACCCCTGGACAGGGAATATTGGCGCCAAGTCGGGCCAAGGCAACAATCCCAAGAGTAAATAGAATCCGCGTCCGAAGTTCGGGAATCTTCCAGCAATTGACGAAGGCAGAGAACATGGCTTCTATGTGGCTGGACTACTTCTCCGTCGCCGGGGTTGTGGGTTCCTTGTGGTGGATGCCGGGCAGCGGAAGATCTTCACATTGCCCGCCCGCTTTCGTGATGTGTTCGCGTGCCGAAGCACTGAACTTCTGCGCTTTGACGGTCAGTTTCTTTTTCAGCTCCCCGCCCCCAAGAATCTTTACTCCATCAAGCAGCTTCTTGAGGATGCCCCGCTCAACAAGGGCCTCTGGTGTGACGGTTTCCCCGTCCTTAAAAGCATTGAGGGCTTCCACGTTCACCGTGGAGAATTCTGTGCGAAATGCACGATTATTGAAGCCTCGTTTGGGGATACGCCGCAGCAGGGGCATTTGGCCGCCTTCAAATCCCAGGCGGATGCTTCCGCCCGACCGCGCCGTCTGGCCTTTGCCGCCGCGACCACTGGTCTTACCGTGGCCTGAACTTTCGCCAATGCCCAACCGTTTTGTACGATGTTTAGCCCCAGGCCGGGGTTTTAGATTGTGTAACCGCATTGTCATGTCAATGTGCTCCCGCTGCGGCTGGTCGCGACATTCCTCGCACCCGGAAGATCTCAGCCTTAGGGCGTAATTTGGACAGAGCGTCCATCGTTGCTTTCACAACATTCACGGCGTTGCTTGACCCGAGGGACTTGCTCAGTACGTCTCGTATTCCCGCCGCGTCGATAACCGACCGCACCGTACCACCAGCGATCACTCCCGTGCCAGGAGAGGCAGGCCGAAGCAGCACGCGGCCGCCGCCGAATACGCCAATAATGTCATGCGGGATGGTATTCCCCTTCAAATTTACTGGAACCATCGACCTCTTGGCTCGCTCAGTGCCCTTGCGGATCGCGTCGGCCACCTCGTTGGCCTTGCCAAAACCGTAGCCAACCCGCCCACGCCGGTCGCCGACGACCACCAATGCGCTAAAGTGAAACCGCCGCCCACCTTTGACGACCTTGGCACTGCGGTTGACATATACAACCTTTTCAACCAGCTCACCTTCGTGCTCCAGCTCAAGGCCGAATTCTTCCACCGCAGCACCGGGTGAAGTTTCCTTGCCCTTCGGCGTTACCGGTTTCGCAATTTTCGGTTTTTTTTCCGGTGGCATAATTAAAATTTCAACCCCGCTTCACGTGCCGCGTCAGCCAGCGCTTTGACACGGCCGTGGTACTTGAACCCGCCGCGATCAAACACGACTTCCGCAATTTTCTTTTCCTTCGCTTTCTCGGCAGCCAAGGCCCCCACTTTTTTCGCTCCAGCCATATTGGATTTTGTGCCCTTTGCATCTGCCGCCGATGTGCTCACGGCTATCAATGTCTTGCCTTGCACGTCGTCAATCAACTGCACGTAGATGTGCTTGCCTGTAAAACACACACTCATCCGCGGGCGTTGTGCCGTGCCGCGAATCTTCTGTCGCAGCCGCATATGACGGCGTTCCCGGCGTTCAATTTTCGTGATGGGTCTCATTGCTCGATTACCCCGCAGTCGTTACAGTCTTGCCGGCCTTGCGCCGCACTTGTTCACCCACATAGCGGATCCCCTTGCCCTTATATGGCTCCGGCGGATAGAAGCGCCGAATCCGCGCTGCGACCTCCCCGACCATCTGCTTGTCCGCTCCTTCGATGGTGATTTGCGGTTTTTTGTCCGCGGTGTCCACTACCGTCACCTTGATGTTCTTCGGAATCGGAAACAGCACGGGATGTGAATAGCCAAGCAGCAACTGTAAATTCGTCCCCTGCACGGCCGCCTTGAACCCGACTCCTTCAACCAGTAACTGCTTCGAATAGCCCTCGTTGACACCCTTGACCATGTTGGCCAGGAGGCTCCTCGTCAATCCCCATCGGGATTTCCCCACCCGATCGACTTGTGCAGTTGTTGCGATAATCTTGCCGTCCTTGACTTCCACCTTGATCGGCGACGGCACGACCCAGCCCAGCTTGCCCTTAGGTCCTTCGATCAAGACCGACTGGCCCTTGATTTCGACCTTCGTCTTAGCAGGTATTTCAACAGGTTGTTTTCCAATTCGGGACATAACTCACCAAACGTAAGCCAAAATTTCACCACCCACGTTGGCCTTTTTGGCCTCGTGTCCCGTCATCACCCCTCGTGAAGTCGTAAGGATGGAAATCCCCATGCCGCCGAGAACGCGGGGGATGTCCTGGGAGGCGGAGTACCGACGCAGGCCTGGCTTGCTGATGCGTTTGATGCCAACAATGGCGCGGTCCTTCCCGATCGTCTTCAGTTGGACTTTCAACACCTGCCTGCCATTCTCCTGCTTTTCCGCGTAAAAATCCGCCACGTAACCGTTTTGCTTCAGCACGCGTGCCACCTCCGCCTTCAGCCGCGAATATGGAATTTCGGTTTCCGCCTTGCTCGCGCGATTCGCGTTGCGAATCCGCGTCAACATGTCGGCAATGGGATCGGTGACGTTCATGAGTTACCAACTCGCTTTAGTAACGCCGGGGATCTTGCCCTGGCTTGCCAGTTCGCGGAAGCAGATGCGGCAGATCTGGAACCGGCGGACAAAACCGCGTCGCCGTCCGCAGACCTTGCAACGGTTGTACTTGCGCGACGAAAATTTCGCGGGCCGTGACTGCTTCACCATTAAACAAAGTTTCGCCATAACTCCTTAATCCTTTAACTGCTGAACGGCATTCCCATCAGCTTGAGCAACTCCTTCGCCTCGGCGTCCGTATTGGCGCTGGTGACAATCGTCACGTCCATGCCCAAGTTATGCTTGATCTTGTCCAATTCCACTTCCGGAAAAATCGTCTGGTCGCGCACGCCCATCGTATAACTTCCCCGGCCATCGAACCCACGCGGTGAGACACCGCGAAAGTCGCGAATGCGGGGCAGTGCTGCATTGAAAAATCGCTCCAGAAATTCATACATCCGCAACCCGCGCAACGTCACCTTCACTCCCACGGGCATGTCCTTGCGCACTTTGAAATTGGAAATGCTTTTCTTCGCTCGTGTCACCACGGGTTTCTGTCCTGTGATCGTCGCCAATTCCTGCTGAGCCTCGTTGATGACGTCCTTCTCGTGGTTGGAATTGATGCCCATGTTGAGCACGACCTTCTCCACCTTCGGCACCTGCATGTGATTGGTGTAGCGGCCGCCCTTCATAAGCTGTTCCACCACCTGCTTTTTATATGTTTCGTAAAGCTGCGCCATAACCTTAAATCTTCACTTCCGTCGGAACGCCACCCCGCTTCTTCCGGCGAGCGTCGTACTTGTCCTGCAACATCACCTTGGAGAGAGCGATCGCGCTTTCTTTGGTGACGATGCCGCCCTGTGGGTTCTGCTGGGTCTTGCGTAACGCCTTGTGGATCATGTTCACTCCCTCGACCAGCACCCGCTCCTTGTTCGGGAACGTGGCAAGCACTTTGCCGACTTTGCCTTTTTCCTCGCCCCAGAGAACCACCACCATGTCATTTCTCTTTATGTGTAAATTCTTCATAACTCACAGCACCTCGGGCGCAAGCGAAATAATCTTCGTGAAATTCTTGTCGCGCAGCTCGCGAGCCACCGGACCAAAAATGCGTGTGCCCTTCGGATTGAGTTGCTGGTCGATGATCACCACCGCGTTATTGTCGAACCGAAGATACGAACCATCTGGACGACGCAACGGCGATCTTGTCCGCACTACGACGCAGGTCACCACTTCGCCCTTTTTCACCGTACCGTCCGGAGCCGCTTCCTTGATGTGCGCTTTGATTACGTCTCCAATGCGAGCGTACCGCTTCTGGTGGCCAAGAACACCGATCGCCCAAGCCACCCGGGCTCCCGTGTTGTCGGCTACGTCCAGATGTGTGCGAATCTGAATCATACTTCTGCTTTCTCAATCTGCTGCGCCTTCTCCAGCACTTGCGCCAGCGTCCACCGCTTTAATCTGCTCAAGGGTCTGGACTCGACGATGCGCACTTTGTCTCCCACACCGGCTTCGCTCTTCTCATCATGCGCGTAAAACTTTTTGTACTTCGTCATGACCTTCTGATACCGCGGATGTCGGATACGCCGGGCAACCTCAACAACGATGGTCTTCTCCATCTTGTCGCTGACGACTTCTCCGACGAATTCCTTCCTGATCGCGCTGCTCTGTGCTTGTTCCGCCATAATCCAGACCGTGTTTCCGCTACTTGTTCACTGCGCCTTTCAGTTGGCGCTGTCTTAATATCGTTTCCACCCGGGCAATGTCATGACGCACTTCACGCAAATGACTTGGCCGCTCCAGCCGTGCCGTCTGCTGCTGCAACCGCAGGTTGAATAACTCCTGCCGCAAGTCCCGCAACTTGGCTTCGGCCTCGGCATCCGTCATTTCGAGTATTTCCTTCGGCTTCATTGTCAGCGTCTCTTCAAAAATCTCGTTCTGACCGGCAGTTTCGAAGCAGCCAGACGGAGTGATTCTCGCGCCAAGACCTCCGTCACCCCGCCCATCTCAAACAGCACATTGCCAGGCCGCACCACGGCTACCCAAAACTCTGGGTTTCCCTTTCCTTTGCCCATGCGGGTCTCCGGTGGCCGCTTCGTCACAGGCTTGTCCGGAAAAATCCGAATCCATAGTTTGCCGCGGCGTTTCATATTCCGTGAGAGCGCGACGCGGCACGCTTCAATTTGCACGTTCGTCAACCATGCTCGCTCCAGCGTCTGCAGCCCATATTCGCCAAAGGCCACCGTAGCCCCGCGATACGCGATTCCCGTGCGGCTGCCGCGCTGCGCTTTGCGATGCTTTACTCTTGTCGGTATTAGTGGCATTCCAAATTCCTCTTGCTACCAGATACTACGCTGGCGCCGGTGCTGTCGGCCCGACGGGTGTGGCCGCCACCGGTTGCTGCTTCAATTGGCGTTCGCCCTTGCAAATCCATACCTTCACACCAATCTTGCCGTATACGGTATGCGCTTCCGCAAAACCGTAATCAATATCGGCTCGTAACGTGTGCAACGGTATCTTGCCGGTGCGATATTTCTCCCGACGCGCCAACTCTGCGCCGCCCAACCGTCCGCCGCAAGCCACCTTGATGCCCTGTGCGCCAAAGTCCATCGTCGTCTGCACTGACTTCTTCATGGCCCGACGAAAGCTGATGCGCCGCTCCAATTGCAGCGCGATGTTCTCCGCCACCAACTGAGCGTCCAGTTCCGGCGTCTTGATCTCCACGATGTCGACGTAAATCTCCTTGCCGGTCAGGCGCCCGAGTTCTTCCTTTAATTTGTCAATTTCAGCGCCTTTGCGACCAATCACGATCCCGGGACGCGCCGTGTGTATCGTGATCCGCGCGCGATTCGCGTAGCGCTCAATCAACACCTTCGAAACGGCGGCGGATGCCAGGCGGGTCTTGACAATATCGCGAATCTTAATGTCTTCCAGCAGCAGCGGCGCATAGTCCTTCTTATCTGCATACCATTTCGACAACCAATCCTTGGTCACTGCAATGCGCATTCCTACTGGATTTACTTTTTGGCCCATAATTTATTGTCCGTCAGTCAGTATGATCTGAATGTGGCTAGTGCGCTTGATAATCGGCCCTGCACTGCCACGCGCCTTCGGTTGAAAGCGTTTCAGGCGCGGCCCTTCATTGGCCACCGCCTCCTTCACGCGTAACGAGTCCGCAGCCAGCTTCGCATTGTTTGTCGCATTGGCGATTGCTGACTTCAGCGTCTTCTCCACCATACGCGCCGACTTGCGCGGAACAAACCGCAGCACCTCAAGAGCCCGCGACGCGCTCAGACCCTGAATCATACGCGTCACTTCCCCGACTTTCGAGGGACTCATCCGTGAATATTTCGTTATCGCTTTAACGTCCATAAATCGTTCAGCTTTTCGTCGCTCGCGCCACGTCTCCGGCCGCCGGCAAGAGATCCTTCTCCATTCTCTCCACCAGCCCTCCCGAGATCCGTCGGCGCACTTCAACAACTCGTAATTCCGCAATCACCTTCCCGCCGCGCACTACCGCAAACGGCATCCCAATCCGCACCCCCTGCAGTTCTCCCACATCGAGCACTACCAGTTGCAGACGTGCATCAAAGTCCACCACTCTGGCTGATTGCAACGTCGATGTCGAGGGTTTTGTCCCCGCTGCCTGAGCCTGTTTTCCAGCCTCCATCGCAGCAAGTAAACCCTTGGTTCGATTCACCTCAACGGCTACATCGTGATTCGATTCCACCGCCGTCAGCAGCGCCTTCAACCGATCCACCATGCGCAGTTGCTCGGCTTGTTCAAGGTACAGCGCGCGAACGCCTTCAAGCAATTGCCTCTGCCTCGCTCCGGAGTCGATGTCTGAAGGGTTCGCCCCCAGCGTTTGTGCCCGAAGCTGCGCCTCTGTCCAGCGTTGTCGAAACAGGTCGCTTTCAGTTCGCGCGATCGCCAGATTCTCCTGCAAGGTCCGGATCAGCGCATCACGTTGCTCCAGTTGCCGCTTAAGATCCGCAACATTCACCCGCAGTTTTTCCACAGCTAATCGCAACTCATCAAGTTGCGTCTGCTGTGGATCATCTGCGTGCAGCAGCGAAACCAGTCCAAAGAACAATACAGCCAACAACCAAATTCCTGCTCGTGCTCGCCGTGCTGGCACGGTGTGCTCCGAACGCCTTTACTTCGCAGCCGCCTTCTCCGTATGGGCCCCGTGCGCCCTAAACGTGCGCGTCGGCGAAAACTCACCCAAACGATGTCCCACCATGTTCTCCGTTACGAACACCGGTGTATGCTGTTTGCCGTTATGCACCAAAAACGTGTGTCCGACAAATTCAGGAATAATCATGGACCGTCGTGACCACGTCTTGATCGGCCTTTTCTCTGCCGGCATCTTCTGCACCTTGACGAACAAATGCTCGTCAACAAATGGACCCTTTTTCAGCGAACGTCCCATCTATTTCTTCCTTCTTTCCAAAATGAATGCGTTCGAATACTTCTTCTTGCGACGTGTCTTGCCGCCCTTGGCCAGCTTACCCCACGGAGACACGGGGTGATGCCAGCCACCGCCGCCCTTACTCTTACCCTGACCACCACCCATCGGGTGGTCAACAGGATTGCGCGCCATGCCGCGCGTGATGGGACGAATCCCCAGCCAGCGACTGCGACCTGCCTTACCCAGCAACACGTTCATGTGGTCGGGATTTCCGACCTGACCGATTGTTGCATAGCAGTCCGCGTGAATCTTGCGGATTTCACCGGACGGCAGTTTCACCGTTGCATAATCTCCCTCCACGCCCATTACTTGCGCGGCCATTGCGGCGCTCCGACACAACTGACCCCCGTGACCCTTGTGCAACTCAATGTTGTGAATGGGCAACCCCGACATAATCTTTCGCAACGGCACCGCATTCCCAATGCTCAACTCGGCATCAGGCCCACTCATTATCTTTGCCCCAACTTCCAATCCCATCGGCGCCACAATGTAGCGCTTTTCACCGTCTTCATACCTGAGTAGCGCAATGCGCGCCGAGCGATTCGGATCATATTCAATCGCCTCTACGGACGCGGCAATTCCGATCTTGTCGCGTTTGAAATCAATGATGCGATACCGCTGCTTGTGTCCGCCACCAATCCCACGGGACGTAAGCCGCCCATGACAATTGCGTCCGCCTGTCTTGCGTTTAGCGACCGTCAGCTTCGCCTCGGGCTTGTGCTTCGTAATCTCCGAGTAATCGGGAAGCACAGTCCCCCGTAGGGACGGCGTCAACGGTCTGAATGATTTTAAACCCATGCTGACCTACGAAATTTCGATTTTGTCGCCTTCTTTGAGCGTGACCAATGCCTTCTTCCATGCCGGCGTGCGGCCAAACTGCACAGTACGTTCCCGGCGCGCCTTGCCGCGTACGTGCATCGTGTTCACCCGAAGGACTTTTACTTTGAAAACCTTTTCCACCGCCTGCTTGATCTCGATCTTGTTTGCATGCCTGTCCACAACCACCTGGTATTGATTGGCCTTTTCGCCCAGGCTTGTCCCCTTCTCCGTGACGCGAACAGTCTTAATGATCTGGTACTGGTCCTTCATACCTTGCCTGACCGTGCCTGCAGCTTTTCAAGCGCCGCCCTGGTCACCACGATCTTGTCAAATCGCAACAACTCGTAAGCGTTCACAGAATCAGCCCGTTCGAGTTGAACATCAGGCACGTTCCGTGATGCCAACTTCAGATTATCATCAACCTGATCGGCAACGATCAAGGTTGTTTTCGCCGCCGGCGCAAGCTTGCTCAGAACGCCCGCAAACTCCTTCGTCTTATGACTGCCAAGTTTCAATTCGTCCACGACGACGACATCACCCGCTGCCAAGCGTTCGCTCAACGCCTTCCGAAATGCCAGCGACTTCACTTTCCTGGGCACATTGATCGAGTGGTCGCGCGGATGCGGGCCAAACACAACACCACCGCCACGCCACAACGGCGAGGCGAACGAGCCCGCCCGCGCACGGCCTGTTCCCTTCTGCTTCCACGGCTTCTTGCCAGAGCCATGCACTTCACTGATCTGCTTCACTTTCGACGTGCCAAGGCGTTGATTCGCCATATAAGCCGTCACGGTGTCGTGAACCGCCTGAGTGCCCTTGCCGTCTCTAATCAGTAACTCATCGGCGAATTCGATTTCGCCTTTGGACGCTCCTGAAATATCGATTACAGAAAGTTTCATTTAGGCTGCCTTGGCTGCCGGCTTGGTTTTCTTCTTCGCGTGGCGAACAACTACCAGACCGCCGCGCGGACCCGGAACAGCACCTTCTATGAACAACAAATTCTCCACCTCACGCACTTGCACAACCCTTAGGTTCTGCGTCGTAATGCACGTATGCCCCATGTGACCGGGCATCCGCATGTTCTTGAATACGCGACCTGGAAACAGACGCTGTCCGATGGCGCCACCCCGGCGGTGCCATCCCTTCGCCCCGTGCGTCATGTCGCCACCCGCGAACTTATGCCGACGCACAACGCCTTGAAAACCCTTGCCCTTGCTCGTGGCAATCACGTCCACAAACTGGCCCGCTTGAAATTCCTTTACCGTGATCTTGTCGCCGACGTTAAACGCGACGTCGCCATCCGTGCGCCACTCCCGGATGAACCGTGCGGGAGCCGCGTTGGCCTTCTTGCAATGGCCTGTCAGCGGCTTGGTGGCGTGCTTTGGTTTACGTTCGCCCAAGCCGAGCTGCAATGCATGATAGCCATCCGGCTTCGGTGCCTTCTTTTGTAGCACGGTGCAGGGCCCGACCTCGATAACGGTAACCCCGGCAAGATCACCTTTCGCATCGAATAATTGCGTCATTCCAAGTTTTTTTCCCAACAGTTCCATAACTAAATCTTAATGGTGATGTCCACACCCGCAGGCAGATTCAACTTCTTCAATTCATCCACAGTTTTGGCCGTGGGGTCAATAATATCAAGCAGCCGCTTATGGGTGCGCATCTCAAACTGCTCCATCGACTTCTTATCCGCATGCGGCGAACGGTTGACTGTGTGACGCCAGATATCGGTCGGCAACGGAATCGGGCCGGCAACCTTTGCGCCTGTCCGCTTGGCCGTTTCGACAATCTCGTGAGCCGACTGATCGAGCAGCCAGTGATCGTAGCCTTTGAGGCGAATTCTGATCCGCTGGTTGTTCATTTCTTCGCCTGTCCTGTTCTTGCGCCACCGGTGTTCTTGTCCAAGATCTGGGTCAGAATGCTTTCTGGCACCTTTTCAAAATTCAGCGGTTCCATCGAGTAGCTTGCGCGCCCTTTGCTAAGCGAGCGCAGCGCTGTCGCGTAACCAAACATTTCCGCCAAGGGAACGTTCGCATGAATAATCACGGAGTTCGCGCGCGGTTCAATGTGACTGATCCGTCCACGGCGGCTGTTCAGGTCGCCCACCACATCGCCCATGTGCTCCTCAGGCGTAATGGCTTCCACACTCATGATCGGTTCGAGCATGATCGCTCCCGCCTTGCGTGCTGCTTCCTTAAAAGCAAAACTGCCCGCCATCTTAAATGCAATTTCCGAGCTGTCAACTTCGTGGAACGAACCGTCGATGATCTGGATCAGGACGTCAACCATCGGATAGCCGCCCAGTACGCCTGTTTGCGCAGCTTCTATGATGCCGTCCTCGACGGCTGGGATATATTCCCTGGGAATACTGCCGCCCACGATCTTGTCTTCCACCACGACGCCGCTGCCCTTTTCTCCGGGTTCCATGTGGATCTCTGCGTGACCGTACTGTCCGCGTCCACCGGATTGACGGATGAATTTGCCTTCCGCATCCGCCTTCTTCGTGACCGTCTCGCGATAGGCGACCTGAGGCTTGCCTGCAGTGGCCTGGACATTAAACTCGCGGAACATGCGGTCTTTGATGATGTCCAGGTGTAACTCACCCATGCCGGAGATGATCGTCTGTCCCGTCTCGTGATTGGTCGTGAGACGGAATGTCGGATCTTCTTCGGCCAAGCGCTGCAACGCTGTGCCCATCTTATCGCGATCCGCCTTGGTGTTCGGCTCGATTGCCATTGAAATCACTGGCTCAGGGAAAGTAATGGTTTCGAGGAGGATCGGATGGTCTTCGTTGCAAACGGTATCGCCCGTCGTAATGTTCTTCAGGCCTACAAGCGCGCCAATGTCGCCGGAATAACACGTCTCCACCTCCTGGCGATGATTGGCATGCATCTCCAGGAGCCGCCCAATGCGTTCGTGCTTGTTATTGCGGGGGTTGTACACCGTAACTCCCTTGGTCACTTTGCCGGAGTACACACGGAAGAAAATCAATTTGCCGGCGTACGGATCAGTCCAAATCTTGAATGCCAGCGCGCTAAACGGAGCATTGTCATCGGCGTGACGTGATTCGGGTTGCTTGCTATCAGGATTAGTACCAACGATCTCAGGAATGTCGATGGGCGAAGGCAGGTAATCCACGACGGCATCGAGCAATGTCTGTACACCCTTGTTCTTAAATGCCGCGCCGCAAATGACAGGCACCAACTCGTTCTTAATCGTCAGCCGACGGATTCCAAGTTGAAGTTGCTCAGGAGAACATTCTTTGCCTTCGAGATACAGATGCATCAACTCTTCGTCTTTTTCAGCAACCGCCTCAACCAACTTGGTGTGTCCCTCCTTAGCCGCATCCATCCACTCGGCGGGGATATCGCTCACTTCAAACTCCGCGCCCAACTCTTCACCCGACCAGATTACAGCCTTCATTTTGACGAGGTCGATGACGCCTTTGAATTCCGCCTCCTTGCCCATCGGCAATTGAATAGGAACCGCGTTTGCCGCAAGGCGCTCGCGCATTTGTTTGACGGCGGCCTCAAAATCCGCGCCTGTGCGATCCATCTTGTTTACGAACGCAACACGCGGCACCTTGTATTTGTTTGCCTGACGCCAAACAGTTTCGGACTGTGGCTCCACGCCGCCGACCGCGCAGAATACGGCGACAGCGCCGTCAAGAACGCGCAGGCTGCGCTCCACCTCGACGGTGAAATCCACATGGCCGGGCGTATCGATAATATTGATGCGGTGCTCCCGCCAGAAACACGTGGTCGCCGCGCTCGTGATCGTAATCCCGCGCTCCTGCTCCTGTTCCATCCAGTCCATCGTGGCCGTGCCTTCGTGCACTTCGCCCAGCTTGTACACTTTACCGGTGTAATACAGGATGCGCTCGGTGGTGGTCGTCTTGCCGGCGTCGATGTGCGCACAAATCCCGATGTTCCGGGTGCGCTCCAATGGCACCTGTCGCTCGGGTGCTGATCGCGCCTTCTGCTGACCTGGTTGTTTCGGTTGTTCGAGCACTGCTTCCATGTTCCGTTCTTAAACTTTAAGTTGTGACGAAAGATATCCCGTTTGCTGTTTTCTTCGTGATTGCACGCCAGAACTACCAGCGATAGTGGGCAAACGCGCGATTGGCTTGCGCCATTTTGTGCATATCCTCGCGCTTCTTCACCGCCGCCCCCGTATTGTTCGACGCATCCACGATCTCGGAGGCCAGAGCCTGCATCATGGCCGTTCCCTTGCGAGCTTTGGCGTAGTCGATCATCCACCGTAGCGCCAACGCCTCCTGTCTGTCTGAGGACACCTCGATAGGTACTTGGTAATTGGCGCCACCTACGCGGCGTGACTTCACTTCCAATCGCGGCTTCACGTTTTCCATTGCCGCCTGCAATACTTCAAGCGGGTTCTTGTCCTTCAGTTTCTCGCTGATGAGATCAAAAGCACCATAAACGACGCCCTCGGCAACAGATTACTTGCCGTCGCGCATTACTGTATTGACCATCCGCGTGACCAGCGCGCTGTTATATCGCGGATCGGTCGCACGAACTCGTTTCTCTGATCGTCGTCTTCGCATAACTTCAAATCGCCTAGGCAGCCGCCTTTGGTGCAGCTGCTTCCTTCGGTCGTTTCACTCCGTACTTGCTCCGGCTGCGCCGCCGTTTTTCGACGCCCATCGCATCCAGCGTGCCGCGCACAATATGATAGCGCACACCCGGCAGGTCCTTCACACGACCGCCGCGCACGAGCACGATCGAGTGTTCCTGCAGATTATGGCCCTCGTCGGGAATGTACGCGATGACTTCCACACCGTTTGTCAGCCGCACCTTGGCGACCTTGCGCAATGCCGAATTCGGTTTCTTCGGGGTGCGTGTCATCACTTGCAGACACACTCCGCGTCGCTGTGGGCAATTGCCCAGTGCAGGCGCCTTCGATTTCGCCTTCAGCTGAGACCGCCCTTTTCGTACTAACTGATTAATTGTTGGCATTCTAAAAACACCTTTACACCTTTACGCAAAGAGCGCGAAAAATATCACACGCCCGCGCGCTACGCAAGCCCTATTCAACACCGTCTTTCCTACAAATTAGCCTGTTGCCTCGGCTGTCTCTTCGGCGGGCTTTTCCTCTTTGATTTCCAATGGTTCTGGTTGTTCGACGGGTTCTCCCAGCGGAATCAATTTCACATTTCGGTGCTTGTAATAGCCCGTGCCTGCCGGAATCAAATGTCCCATAATGACGTTTTCTTTAAAGCCACGCAAGTAGTCCACGCGCCCCAGCGTGGCGGCTTCCGTCAAAATGCGCGTTGTATCCTGGAAGGATGCGGCGCTGATGAATGATTCCGTTCCCAGGGATGCCTTTGTGATCCCGAGCAATACCGGCTGCGCCTCGGCAGGTTTGCCGCCCGCCTCGGTTACACGACGGTTCTCCTCTTCGAAGGTGATCTTGTCGACTTGATCATCCCACAAGAACCGTGTATCACCCGGATCCACCACGCGCACCTTGCGCAGCATCTGCCGCACGATGATTTCGATGTGCTTGTCGTTGATCTCGACACCTTGCAGCCGATACACTTCCTGGACCTCGTTGACCAAATACTCTTGCAAGTCCTGCGGTCCGCAAACCTCCAACACCTCATGCGGCACTACCGGACCTTCCGTCAGCTGCTGCCCCTTCTTCACACCATCGCCACGAAAGACAATGATGTGCTTGTTGTGCGGAATCAAATGCTCTTCCTCGGCGCCGGTCTTCGGATCCTTTACAAGTATCCGGCGTTTACCGCGACCCGTCCCTGCAAAATCGACGATCCCGTCGATCTTCGCAATCTCCGCTGCATCCTTTGGCCGCCGAGCCTCAAACAACTCGGCTACACGCGGAAGACCGCCAGTGATGTCCTTCGTGCGGAAGACCTTTCGCGGCGTCTTCGCCAGCAACGCGCCAGCCTGAATCTTGTCGGATTCGTCAACTACCACATGCGCGCCCGCCGGAATTGCGTAGAATGCCAGCATCTCACCCGCCTCATTGACGACGTTAATTTGTGGATGCAGATCTTCCTTATGTTCGATGATGACCGTGCCCATCAGGCCAGTCGCTTCATCGAGTTCCTTACGCATCGTGATACCCTCAATGATGTCATGGAACTTGACGATACCCGCCATTTCCGAGAGAACCGGCACGTTATATGGGTCCCACTGCACAAACGTGTCTCCCTTTTTGACCGGACCGCCATCCGCCGCACTGATCTCGGCGCCGACGACCACCGAGTAGCGCTCCAATTCGCGGCCTTCCCCGTTGTAAATGGCTACCTGGCCGTTCTTGTTCAAAACGATCCAATTGCCCTCAATGCGACGTACGGCACGAACTTCATGATAGCGAAGAATTCCATCGTTCTTGGCTTTGATCTGCGGCTGCTTGAACACCTGGCTGGCCGTTCCACCGATATGGAACGTACGCATAGTAAGCTGGGTGCCGGGCTCGCCAATTGACTGGGCCGCTATGATCCCGATTGCCTGGCCGATCTTGACCATCTGACTCGTCGCCAGATTGCGCCCATAGCAGAACGCGCACACGCCACGCCGCGATTCGCATGTCAGCACCGATCGAATCTTGACCTTCTCAATCCCTAGTCGTGTGACTGCTTCAGCAGCCGCTTCGTCCACTTCGCTGTTGGCCTTGATAATCTTCTTCTTGGTCATCGGGTCTGTGATGTCTTCAGCGGCAATGCGCCCAATAATGCGCTCGCTTAGCCGCACCACCTCGTCCTCGCCTTCGTAAATTGGCTTGACCACGATGCCATTAACTGTGCCGCAGTCCTCTTCCTGCACGATCACATCCTGCGCTACATCCACGAGCTTGCGCGTCAGATAACCTGAATCGGCGGTCTTCAATGCCGTATCGGCAAGGCCCTTACGAGCGCCGTGCGTCGAAATGAAGTACTCCAACACACTCAGGCCTTCTCGAAAGTTTGACAGGATCGGCCGCTCAATGATTTCGCCCGATGGCTTTGCCATCAATCCGCGCATGCCCGCCAGCTGACGAATCTGCTGGCGCGAACCACGGGCCTTGCTATCGACCATGATGAAGACCGGATTCAACTCGGGCCGGCCTCCATTGTGTTCCATCGTGGCGTACATCAGGTTGGAAATCTTGTCTGTGGCGTGAGTCCAAATGTCGATGATCTTGTTGTATCGCTCGCCGTCCGTAATGATACCGCGGCGATACTGTTTCTCGACCTCCGCGACGTCCTTGAGAGCCTCGCCAATGACTTGCTGCTTTTCCTTCGGGACGATCATGTCCTCAATCCCGATCGAGATGCCCGCCTTGGTCGCGCTGTCAAAACCAAGCGCCTTCAGCTTGTCCAGCACTTCCACCGTGCGTCCGTGGCCGACCGTGCGGTAGCACTGCCAGATGATGTCGCCAAGTTTGGTTTTATCCACGGCTTTGTTGTAGAAACCCAATTCCACAGGCCAAATCTCGTTGAAAAGAACCCGACCAACGGTTGTCTCGATGACCTTCGATACCGGATCGCCGTATACGGTTTGACGACCGTAATCGGGGTTTTTCAACCGGATCCTCTCATGGATCGTCACGTCGTCTTCATCGCGCGTGAAGAAGACTTCCTGGGCGTCCGAAAACAGCTTCATCGGCTTCGGTTCGACTCCACGCTCCGGCCTGCCTCCGTGCGTTAAGTAATACATGCCCAACGCAATGTCCTGGGTTGGCGTGGTAATTGGCTTGCCGCTTGAGGGCGAGAAAATGTTGTTCGTCGCCAGCATGAGCATGCGTGCTTCCAATTGTGCCTCCACCGACAACGGAACGTGTACAGCCATTTGATCGCCGTCGAAGTCAGCGTTATAGGCGGTGCAAACCAACGGGTGAATGCGAATCGCATCCCCTTCAATCAGCAACGGTTCAAACGCCTGGATCGACAACCGGTGCAGTGTCGGCGCGCGGTTGAGCAACACAGGATGACCTTTGCTGACCTCTTCGAGAATGTCCCAGACCTCGGGTGATTGGCGCTCGATCATCTTCTTGGCCGAGCGAATCGTGTGGACAAGACCCATCTCGCGCAACTTCCGAATGATAAACGGCTCGAACAACACGAGCGCCATTTTCTTGGGCAAGCCACATTGATTCAGCTTGAGCTCCGGCCCAATGACGATGACCGAACGTCCCGAGTAATCCACGCGTTTGCCGAGCAGGTTCTGGCGGAACCGGCCCTGCTTGCCCTTGAGCATGTCCGCCAGTGATTTCAACGCGCGGCCGCCTGCTCCTGTAACGGGACGCCCATGGCGACCATTATCGAGCAATGCATCCACGGCCTCCTGCAGCATGCGCTTCTCGTTGCGGATGATGACTTCCGGCGTCTTCAATTGAAGCAGGTTCTTCAACCGGTTGTTGCGGTTGATCACACGGCGATACAAATCATTCAGATCGCTCGTCGCAAATCGTCCACCTTCCAGCGGCACCAATGGCCGCAGGTCCGGGGGGATGACAGGAAGCACTTCCAGCACCATCCACTCAGGACGCATCTTCGATGCGAGGAATCCCTTCACGAGCTTGAGACGCTTAGCGATCTTCTTACGGATCTGCTTGCTCTTGGTCGAATCGAGTTGATGATCGAGATCGTGCGCCAGCTTGCGCATATCAATCTTGGTCAGCAACTCCTTCACTGCCTCGGCGCCCATTTTTGCGAAGAAACCGTCACCGTATTGCTCCCGCGCCTCACGAAATTCCATTTCCGTCAGAAGTTGCTTCGGCTTGAGCGGCGTCTTGCCTTCGTCGATGACGATGTAATCCTCATAATACAATACGCGTTCCAAATCGCGCGCGGTCATGTCCAGCATCAACCCCATCCGCGACGGCATCGCCTTGAAAAACCAAATGTGACTTACCGGCACCGCCAGTTCGATGTGCCCCATGCGTTCACGGCGCACGCGAGCCAGGGTAACTTCCACGCCGCACCGGTCGCAAATCACCCCGCGATGCTTGATGCGCTTGTATTTTCCGCAATTGCACTCCCAATCCCGCACGGGGCCGAAAATGCGTTCGCAGAAGAGACCACCCTTTTCCGGTTTGAACGTGCGGTAGTTGATCGTCTCGGGATTCTTGACCTCCCCGTGTGACCAACTCCGAACCGTCTCCGGTGACGCGACACCAATGCTGACTTGATCGAACGCCTCGGTCTTCTCCAGCCCCAGCGCAGCGCGGGCTGCGGCGGTCGCGGCAGCAGCAGATGGAATGGCAGGTGCGGTTTTTGTAGTGGTCATAAATTACTTTTCGCCTCCGTTCTTCCCGACCCGGACATCGAGACAGAGACTCTGCATTTCTTTCATCAAGACGTTGAACGATTCAGGAGTTCCCGCTTCGAGTGTGTTATCCCCCTTCACAATCGACTCGTAGATCCGTGTACGACCCTGCACGTCATCGCTTTTGACTGTGAGCAATTCCTGCAATGCATAGGCGCAACCGTACGCCTCCATCGCCCAGACTTCCATTTCTCCGAACCGTTGGCCGCCGTACTGTGCCTTGCCTCCCAGCGGTTGCTGTGTCACGAGCGAGTAGGGTCCGACGGCGCGCGCGTGAATCTTGTCCGCGACAAGGTGGCCCAGCTTCATCAGATAGATGTAGCCCACTACGACTTCCTGATCGAATCGCGAGCCGTTTCGTCCATCATAGAGCGCGGTCTTGCCATGCAGGGTGACCCAATCGAATCCCTCCAACTTCTTGGCCTGGTTCATCATGGTCTTGATTTCGTCCTCAGTGACACCATCAAATACCGGCGACGCCACGTTGAACCCGAGTGCCTTTGCCGCAACGCCCAAATGCGTCTCCAAGACCTGGCCGACGTTCATACGACTCGGCACACCAAGCGGATTCAGCACGATATCCACCGGCGTTCCATCCGGAAGAAACGGCATGTCCTGCTCCGGCACGATCTTTGCAATGACACCCTTATTCCCGTGACGGCCAGCCATTTTATCGCCAACGCTTAGTTTGCGCTTGCTGGCGATGTACACTTTCACCTGCTTGATGATGCCGGGGTCGACGTCTTCGCCACTCTCGATCCGGTCCATCTGCCGGTCCCGCTCCATGTCAAGTTCGCTGAACCGGTGCTCGAACTCGCCGATGATCTCCCGAATCTTGATACGGATTGGCGATGGATCGATCTCGATGTGGTCATACACCGCCGCGAGCTTGCGCAGCAGTGTCTTGGTGATCTTCCGATTGGCGGGAATAATGATCTCGCCCGTCTCCGCGTTGACCACGTCCAGCGGAATCTTCTCACCCAGCAGGATATTGCTAAGTTTTTCGGTCAGCTCTTCACGTAGTTCCGTCGATTTCGACTTGTAATCGTCCTCGATGTGCTTTTTCTGGCGGCGCAACTCCGTCGGGGTGAGCTTTGGCCGCGTCGGCTCCTTGCGCGACGAAACCTTAACATCCATCACGATGCCGTACGTGCCGCTGGGCACGCGTAATGAGGTGTCCTTAACGTCGGCCGCCTTCTCGCCGAAGATCGCGCGCAGCAGTCGCTCTTCCGGTGCGAGTTCGGTTTCGCCTTTCGGCGTGATTTTACCGACCAAAATATCGCCTGGTTTCACCTCCGCGCCGACGCGAATCACGCCGTCGTGGCCAAGGTTCTTCAATGCCTCTTCGCCGACATTGGGAATGTCGCGTGTGATTTCCTCGGGACCTAGCTTCGTATCACGGGCGCCGACTTCGAATTCATCGATATGTATCGAGGTATACACATCTTCTTTGACAAGACGCTCATTGACGAGGATTGCGTCCTCAAAGTTGTATCCGTTCCACGGCATGAACGCGACCAGCACATTTCTACCGAGGGCCAATTCCCCATTCTGGCAGCAAGGACCGTCCGCAAGGACTTGCCCTTTCTTCACCTTGTCGCCGCCCTTCACAATCGGCTTCTGATTAAAACAGGTGCCTGCGTTTGAGCGCATAAACTTGCGCAACTCATACACCCAAATGTGCGCCTCCGGGTCGGTGGCAATCTTGCGTTTACCTTCCGGCATTTCGCCATTCTTTGTCACAATGATGCGGTCGCCTGTGACCGACGCAACCGTGCCCGCTTCGTCTGCAATCACGCACACCTTGGAATCACGTGCGACGCGGTCTTCCAAACCCGTTCCCACGAACGGCGCTTCGCTCTCAAGCAACGGAACTGCCTGACGTTGCATGTTCGAGCCCATCAGAGCGCGGTTGGCGTCGTCGTGCTCCAGAAACGGAATCAATCCGGCCGCAACCGACACAAGCTGTTTCGGCGACACGTCCATATAATGGACGCGGTCGGGCTCGACTTCGATAAAGTCGCTCTTGTACCGGCACGAAACCTTCGGAACTTCAAAATGACCTCGACTGTCTACAGGAGCGTTGGCCTGGGCGACGACGTAGTTCTCTTCCTGATCGGCCGTCAAATAATCCACTTGGTCGCTGACGCGGCCGTTGGTCACTTTGCGGTATGGCGTCTCGATAAATCCAAATTCATTCACACGGGCGTAAATGCTCATCGCACTGATCAAGCCGATGTTCGGTCCTTCCGGCGTCTCGATCGGGCAAATACGTCCGTAATGCGATGGATGAACGTCGCGGACCTCAAATCCCGCGCGCTCGCGCGACAAACCACCAGGCCCAAGGGCCGACAAGCGACGCTTGTGTGTCAACTCGCTCAGTGGATTCGTTTGATCCATGAACTGGCTAAGCTGGCTGCGGCCGAAGAAATCACGAATCACGGCCGATAACGCCTTGGGATTGACCAGCGCCTGCGGCGTCATCGTGTCGGTACTGACGTCAAACAACGTCATGCGCTCCTTGACAACCCGCTCGGTGCGGGCCAGACCAATACGGCACTGGTTCGCAAGCAGTTCGCCCACAGTGCGTAAACGGCGGCTGCCAAGATGGTCGATGTCGTCAATAGACCCTTCGCCCTTGCGCAGATTGACCAAATACTTCAATGCCTCGATCAGGTCTTCCTTCTCCAAAACGCGGCTGTCGAGTTCGACGTTACGGTTCAGTTTTTGATTGAGCTTATAGCGACCAACGCGACCGAGGTCGTACCGGCGCGGATCAAAGAACAGCCGTTTGATCAGCGCGTTGGCGTTGGCGACCGTCGGCGGATCACCCGGCCGCAAGCGGCGGTAGATTTCCTTCAGCGCCTCTTCAGTGTCCTTGCACGGGTCCTTTTTTAAGCTGCGGATAATCGTGCCATCATCCACCGACGTGTCGACGACCTTGACCTTGTCGACATCCATGTCCATGAGTTGCCGGCAAATGGCTTTCGTCAAAGGCTCGAAGGCGCGCGCCACGACGACCTGTTTCTCCTTGTCCATTACGTCGGCGATAAGCACTTTCTCCGTGCTCTCGTCTTGTGACGCGAACTCCTTCAGCTTCACGTCCTCAATCTGATAAAACAGCTTGAGGATTTCCTCATCCGTGCCATATCCGAGCGCACGCAAGAAAGTCGATACTAAGAATTTTCGGCGACGATGACGCCGGTCCAAGTACACATTCAATAGGTCGCTGTTGTCGAACTGACACTCCAGCCACGTGCCACGGTCGGGAATGATCCGGAAACCGAACAGAAGCTTGCCACTGGTGTGGACCGTCTGCTCGAAACAAATGCCTGGAGAACGATGCAATTGGCTTACGATGACGCGTTCAGCACCATTGATTACCAAGCTGCCCGAAGGCGTCATGAGCGGGATTTCGCCCATGTACACCTTTTCTTCCTTCGTGCCATTGGTATCTTTGAGACGGAAGGTCACATGCAGCGGCGCGCTGTACGTAATGCCTTCGCGCAGGCAATCCAGCCAGGTGAGTTTCGATTCACCGACGCTGTACTCCGTGAAATCCAGCGTGGCTTGTCCGTCGTAACTCTCGATCGGAAAGACCTCCTTAAACACCGCCTGCAAGCCGATGTTCTTCCGCCGGCTCGGCTGGTTCGCCTGGAGGAACTCCTCATACGACTGAATCTGCGCCTCAATCAACGGAGGCGGTTCGATTACATCGCCCAACTTGCCGAAATATTTTCGTTCAAGCATCGCCACTTCCCGGGCACCAGGCCCTTGCCCCCGGCCACATCCACCGGGGTATTTAACCGATTCGTTTTCTGCGTTCGCGTTACTTCAATTCGACTTTGGCGCCAGCCGCTTCGAGCTTCTTCTTGATCTCTTCGGCTTCTTCCTTCGTCGCACCTTCCTTCACGGTTTTCGGAGCGCCTTCGACGAGGTCTTTGGCTTCCTTCAAACCTAGGCTGGTCACCACGCGCACTTCCTTGATCACGCCGATCTTGTTCGCGCCGACTTCCTTCAAAATCACATCAAAGGTGGTCTTCGCTTCCGCAGCGGGTGCTGCTGCTCCGCCTGCGGGTGCCGCCGCCGCTGCGACAGGAGCCGCAGCGCTGACGCCCCACTTCTCTTCCAGTTTCTTCGAGAGTTGAGCGGCTTCAATCACCGTCAACCCGCTTAACTGCTCCACAATGTTGTCCAAGTCCACTGCCATGTTCGTCTACCTTTCTATCGGTGTCGTCGCGATTCGAAGCCTCGAATCAATTAAGCGCCGCCGCCGCGGCCCCGACGAGGTACCCTTTGTTTCTTTCGATCCCTATGCCGCGGCAGGTTGCGCCGCGCCTTGCTTGTCCGCGTATGCCTTGATAACACGCGCGATCTGACTCGCGGGGGCGCCGAGCACCACCGCCATCCGAGTAGCCGGTGTTTGCAGCAGGCCGATCAACTGCGACCGCAAGGCGTCCAGCGACGGCAGATCCGCCACCGCCGACACGTCTTCAGCCTTAAGCAGTTGCTTACCCATGACGCCTAGCTTGACCTTCGGTTTCTGAAACTCCTTGGTGAACTGTTTGAGGATCTTAGCCGTAGCGCTGATGTCAGATTGCTTCGTGCCGATCACGATGGCCGTCATGCCGGACAACCCGTCATCAAACTCTCCCAAGCCAGCCGTTTTTGCCGCATGTCGGAGCATCGTGTTCTTCACGACGTGGCACTCGGCGTGCGCGCTGCGTAACTTCTTCCGTAAATCGGCGAATTGGGTAACGGTCATTCCCATGTAGTCGGTCATCAATACAAACGGCGATCCCCCAACCTGTTTGCTCAATTCCTCGGCGATCAATTTCTTTTCTGGTCTCATGACGTCCTGTCTCTCAGCTCATGCTGGGCGTAAATTCGTGCGTATCCACCCGCAATCCCGGACTCATCGTGCTGGCCAGCGTGCAACTCTGGATGAAATGCCCCTTTGAAGTCGTCGGCTTTGCATGCATCACCGCAACGATCACGGCCTTGGCGTTTTCCTCAATCGCCTTCGTCTCGAATGACAGTTTGCCAAACGCGACGTGCAGGTTCCCCGCTTTGTCCATCTTGAATTCAACACGACCCGCCTTTACTTCCTTCACGGCCTTGGCCGTGTCATCGGCGACGGTTCCAGTTTTCGGGTTCGGCATCAGCCCCTTCGGCCCCAATACCTTACCCAGCTTGCGGACTTCCTGCATAGCTTCGGGTGTGGCGACGGCTACATCGAAATCCGTCCACCCTTCCTGACATTTCTTGACCAGATCTTCGAACCCAACAAAGTCCGCGCCCGCGTCCTTGGCCGCCTGTGCAGCTGCGCCCTTGGCGAATACAGCGACACGCACTTTCTTGCCACTGCCGTGAGGCAACGCCACCGTGCCGCGCACCATCTGGTCGCTCTGTTTGGGATCAACTCCCAGCTTAAACGCAAGTTCCACGCTCTCGTCAAATTTCGTCTTAGGCATCTTCTTCAGAGTCTCGACTGCTTCGCCAATACGATACTGCTTCTTCGGCTCAACCAGCTTGACTGCCTCTTTATATCGTTTTCCGTGCGTCGCCATTCCGTCCCTGATCCTTTTCTGCGGTGCCAACGGCCGATATCTGTTCGGCCTCCCGCAATTTTTCCCGCTAGTCCACCACGTCAATGCCCATGCTGCGTGCTGTACCCGCGATGACGCGGCAGGCCGCGTCTTCGCTCTTGGAATTCAAATCCGCCATCTTGGTCTTCGCGATTTCCAACACCTGCTTGCGAGTCACCTTGCCGACTTTATTGCGGTTCGGTTCGCCACTGGCGGTCGCAATCCCCGCTGCCTTCTTCAACAGCGCACTGGCCGGCGGCGATTTCGTGATGAATGTAAAGGTCTTGTCCTTATATACGGTGATCACCACGGGAATGATCGTTCCCGCCTGCTTTTGCGTAGCCGCATTAAACTGTTTGCAGAACTCCATGATGTTGACGCCCTGCTGCCCGAGCGCCGGACCAACAGGAGGGGCTGGATTCGCCTGCCCTGCCGGGATCTGCAATTTGATCATGCCAGTGATTGGTTTGCCAGCCATATGCCCTCAATATTATTGGTTACGCGCGCTCGACCTGCCAGTACTCCAACTCGACCGGCGTCGATCGCCCAAAGATTGAAACCGAAATCTTAAGCTTCCCTCTGGCAGGATCGACTTCCTCGATCACGCCCGTAAAATTCTGAAATGGCCCGTCTGTCACTTTTACCGTTTCGCCCGTCTCAAATGCCACCTTCGGGGCTACCTTTTCCTGCCGCTCCTCGATTTGCGCCAGGATACTGTTTACCTCGTCGGGCTTCAGCGGCACCGGTCGTTCACCGCCAATGAATCCGATGATGCCCGGCGTGTCGCGAACGAAATACCACGAACGTTCCACAAGCTGGTTCTTTTCATCGAGCAACTTCATGTGCGCCAGAATGTATCCCGGATAGAACTTCCGGGTGCTCGTTGTCTTCTTCCCTTTTTTAACCTCGGCGACTTTTTCAGTCGGGATCAGCACTTCCTTGATCAAGTCGCTCATCTCCTCCACCTTGAGGCGGCGCTCGATACTGTCCTTTACCTTTTGTTCCTGGCCGGAAAGCGTATGGATCACGAACCACTGGAATTCAGATTTGGTTTCTTGGTCTACCATCGCCCGCATCCTTTAAGTGGATCTCGTCAGGAGTCCGACGATTTTTACGAACACCAGGTCCGCAAACGCAACGAACAAACCCAATGCCAGAACCGTGACAATCACCACGATCGTCGAGTCAATCAATTCCCGACGGGTTGGCCATGCCGACTTCTTCAGTTCGACAACGACCTCCATCAGAAACCCCTTCGTTTTGACAACTGGATTATCCATCGCGTTTAGTTCCGCCCTCTAAGCTGGCACGCCAGGAGGGACTTGAACCCCCAACCTACGGTTTTGGAGACCGTCGCTCTGCCAATTGAGCTACTGGCGTATCCGCCCTGCGGCCTCGTCCGCGCCGAACCTCCGTTCCCGCTCACTTGGTTTCGCGGTGCGAGACGTGTTTCCCGCACTTCGGGCAGAACTTGCGCAACTCCAGCCGCTCGGAACCTTGCGCCCGCTTGTTCCGTGTCGACGTGTAATTGCGGTTCTTGCACTCCGTGCAGGCCAGTGTGATCAATTCTCTGGGCATGTGACGTCAGCTCCGAATTCCCGTCGTTATTCCAGAATCTCCGTGACGCGGCCCGCGCCGACGGTGCGTCCGCCTTCGCGAATGGCAAACCGCATCGTCTTTTCCATGGCGATGGGCGTGATCAATTCGACCTCCATATTCACGTTGTCGCCCGGCATTACCATTTCGACGCCCTGCGGCAGCTTCGAAACGCCCGTGACGTCCGTCGTGCGAAAATAAAACTGGGGCCGGTATCCATTAAAGAACGGCGTGTGCCGGCCGCCCTCTTCCTTGCTCAGGACGTAGACTTCCGCCTTGAACTTCTTGTGCGGCTTGATCGACGCCGGCTTGGCCAGAACCTGGCCGCGCTCGATGCCTTCCTTTTCAATGCCGCGCAGGAGCAAGCCGACGTTGTCGCCCGCTTCCGCCTGGTCCAGAATCTTGCGGAACATTTCCACGCCGGTGACGACCGTCTTCGCAGTGTCGCGCAAGCCAACGATTTCCACGTCTTCGCCAACCTTGACCGTGCCGCGTTCGACACGGCCCGTGGCCACCGTGCCGCGGCCTGTGATCGAGAACACGTCTTCCACGGGCATCAGGAATGGCTTGTCAATCTCGCGCGTGGGCTGCGGGATGAAGTCGTCCACGGACTTGACCAGCTCCAGGATCTGCTTTTCCGCCTCAGGATCGCCGGCCAGCGCCTTCGACGCGCTGACGCGAATCACAGGCGTCTTGTCGCCCGGGAACTGGTACGCGGAAAGCAACTCGCGCACTTCGAGTTCGACGAGATCGAGCAGTTCGGGATCGTCAACGAGATCGACCTTGTTGAGGGCCACGACAATCGCGGGAACGCCCACTTGGCGGGCCAACAGAATGTGTTCGCGTGTCTGTGGCATGGGACCATCGGCGGCGCTGACCACGAGGATCGCGCCGTCCATCTGCGCCGCGCCCGTAATCATGTTCTTCACATAATCGGCATGGCCTGGACAATCGACGTGGGCGTAATGGCGTTTCTCGCTCTCGTACTCGACGTGGGCCACGGCGATCGTCACCGTCTTGGTCTCGTCGCGCACGGTGCCGCCCTTGGCGATGTCGGCGTAGCTCTTGATCTCGGCCTTGCCCTGTTTCGACAATACCTGCAGCAGCGCCGCCGTCAGTGTGGTCTTGCCGTGGTCGATGTGACCGATCGTGCCAACGTTGGCGTGTGGTTTTGTCCGTTCAAATTTACCTTTTGCCATGCTCTCCTCCTGTCTGCCTCTCTAGATTA
>CAZAQZ010000003.1:0-6900 GCA_964487175.1 uncultured Verrucomicrobiota bacterium
CCGGCCACGGGGCGAACATGATGCGCGAGGCGGTGAGCTTGATGGGTGGGTACGGGATCACGGAGGATTGCCCCGGGTTTCTTGGGCATAAATGGATGGATGCGCAGTTGGAGGCCACGTACGAAGGCCCCGAGGCGGTGCAACGTCGGCAGCTTTCCCTCACGATGACGAATAAGCTGTTCCTGGCGCAATTCCGGAACTGGATCGCCGATATGAAAGGGATCGCATCCCTTCGCCCGGGAACCGGAGCGTGTACCCTGGCCACTGCAATGCAAATGTGGCTCTGGTCGCTCGAACATTTGCAGGAAGCCACTGATGCCAATGGAGATGGGTTGTATTCCAGCAACAGGCAGGGCGTCACGTTCCCGCTGGCGGATGCGTTGTGCTGGTTGCTGGCGGCGCGCGCGATGATCCTCGACGCGCTCGAGCTTGAAGCACGGGGACCTGAGAACCCGATGATGCAGGAAGGGTTCGCGGGCCTGGTGACCTTTGTGTCTGACCTCTGTCACGTCCAAACCGCGCGCGCCGCTGGTGAAGTGGGCCGCATCTGCGCCGAGTTGGTTTTCGGTTACAACCGCCATCCTGCGTGGGATGACGCCGCATGCGCTGCATGTTTTGCGGCCGACGATCTCGATGCGTTGGAGAACGTCATGCCCGGCATTGCCAGTTCCGCGCGCGCCTACACGGACGTCATCGAGGAAGGCCAATCGCACCCGGCCAAGGCCGGCCCGTGCGTGTGTTTCGACGGCATGGAGACATTCACGCAACTGCGCGTGAAACTCGACGGTTGCCTGACCGGCGCCCGTCTTGCCAAGGATCGCGCCGCCGAAAGCCTGACCAAGGTAATGATCCCCGAAGCACTGGATTACCCGCAGTGAATGAACCAGTGCGGTTTCTCCACAAAGCGCGCGCCGAACAATCGCCAGAGAGGAGATTCGGAGTGAAACGGTTTCGTTCGATGATGGTCATCGTCTGTTGTGCCGTTGGCGGGTTGGCAGCGACCGCGGGGGCGTACGACTTGCCCTCGGTGAACCTCGGGTTTACGAGTTTCCTGGACGGCGGTCCGCCGGCGGGACCGGGGTTTTATTTCGCCGAGTACGGGCAATGGTACACGGCGGATCGATTGACGGATCACAATGGGAACAAGCTCGGCTCGGTCGATCTCGATGTGTGGGTCAGCCTGTCGCAATTGATCTACCAGTCCAACCAGAAGATCTTGCTCGGTGGAAAATGGGGAATGGATGTGATTGCGCCGTTCGTGGCGTTCGATCTCGATCCGAAGGGAACACCGCTCACTCAAAACGGCGCGGGCTTCGGCGACCTGCTCGTTGGACCGTATCTGCAATGGGATCCGATCATGGGCGCGAATGGCCCTATATTCATGCACCGGTTCGAGTTTCAGATGTTGCTGCCCACGGGCCGCTACGATCGCGACAAGTCGCTGAATCCCGGCAGCAACTTCTTTTCCATCGACCCGTACTGGGCGGCAACGTGGTTCATTCGGCCCCAATGGACCGCCTCGTGGCGTCTTCATTATTTGTGGAATGACGTGAACGACAACCCTGCGCCACCGCTCGACACGACGCAGGCCGGGCAGGCCGTGCATTTGAATTTCGCGTCCGAGTGCGAATTGCTGCCGAACCATCTGCGCGTCGGCCTGAACGGCTATTACCTGAAACAGATCACCGACATGAAGAGTAACGGAGTCGATGTTCCCGATAGCCGCGAGCAGGTGTTGGGACTCGGGCCGGGCCTGCTCTGGGACATCTCGCAGAACGATCACATATTTTTCAACAGCTACATCGAGTTGGCAGCCCAGAACCGGCCTGAAGGCGAGCGTTTCAACCTCCGCTGGGTGCATCATTTCTAACAAGAGGACAAGCATGAGGCGAATGACGACTCGGAGTCTGGGCGGGACGCTTGATTCCCTGAACGAGGCTTGGTTCTTCAACCGCCCACTGCCGAGAGCGCAAGGCGTTGCAGCCGCCAGGCGCATTTCGGATCGTCAGGGCCTCGACGGATCGTACGCGGGCACGTTCGCGCCCCTGAGTGCGGACTTTCTCGACGGAATCCGAGTGTTTACTGGCGAGCGAGTCCGTTCTCGCGCGGCAGTCGCGCACATCCTCGGCGAGGAAGCCTGTCGCGCATTGATCCTGCTCGACGCTCCATTGGGCCGCGTTCGCACAGCGTTGTCGCGCGCCAGTGACGGTCTGCTTCAAAGACTTCACGCCGGGGAGAATCATCCGTCAAGCCGCTCAGGGATGTACTGCTGCGGAATTTGCAGCGTGTCGCTCTGGCGCCATCTGGCGGCGGGTGGACTTCACGGCAGCCAGTGGCGTTTGGAGGCGGGGCTGAAGACATTGAAGGCTCATCGACTTGGTGACGGCCGTTGGCGCCGCTTTCCGTATTGGTACACGCTGTTGGTCTTGAACGAAATCGACCTGCCACCCGCGCGCGGCGAACTGCGTTACGCCGCGCCAGTCTGCGAACGATTTCTCAAGCGCCCAAACCAATCTTCCACTTACGCGGTGCGGCATCGTGTGCTGGCGGAACGAACTTTGGAGAAATGTTAATCCCTCATCATGATATTGCCTGCTGAACAATTACCCCTGGCCGTCGACCGCCCGAGCATGGACGTGGACATCGTGTGCGTCGGGTTCGGGCCGGCGGCGGGCGGGTTTTTGACAACGCTCGGCCGGGAGCTGGTCAATCCCGATGGCACGCCGAAACTGGAAAGCGCCGTCGTGCCGGGCATGCCGCCGCAGGTCATGTGTTACGAGCGGGCCGACGACATTGGGTTTGGGGTGTCGGGCGTGGTCACGCGCGCACGCGGGATTCGACAGACATTCCCCGATCTTGATCCATCACAAATCCCGCTGGCGACACCGGTGAAACACGAGAAGGTACTTTATCTGCTCGACCCGATTGGAGCGAGCCGGCGTTCAGCCGCGGTGCGTGTGGCGGACAAGCTAATTCGCGCGTTCAAATGGGCGTTGCCGATCGAAGAGGAAGCACTGGAGCTTCCCTACATCCCGCCGTACCTGCGCAAGGAGGACGGGTTGCTGCTGTCCATCGGCCAGTTCAATCAATGGGTCGGCTCCCGGTTGATGACCGAGGGAACCGTGCAACTCTGGCCGGGCACACCCGTGGCGAAACCGCTCATCGAAAACGATCGCGTGGTCGGCGTGCGCTTGCTGGACCAGGGCACGGACAAACAAGGTCATCCCGAAGCGGGTTACACACCCGGCATGGATATCCGCGCCGCATTGACTGTGGTCGCCGACGGACCGGTCGGCGCTGTGGGACGTCAACTGGACGAGCGATTTGGTATGCCCGAGGACCATCACAGACGCGACTGGGCAGTTGGCATGAAGATGGTCGTCAATCTCCCCGAGGATTGTGCGTTGGAACCCGGCACGGTGCTACACACGCTGGGATATCCGGAGCCGGAGATTTTCGGGTTCCTTTACGTTTATCCCGACCGCGTCGCATCGTTGGGGATTTTTGTGCCGTCGTGGTTCGACAGTCCCATTCGCACCGCGTACCGCTATCTGCAACACTGGATGCTGCATCCATATATGTGGCGCTACCTGCAGGGAGGAACGCTCCGGTCGTGGGGAGCAAAGACGTTGCAGGAATCGGGTCGCCGCGGTGAACCGCATCTTGTCGGCAATGGATACGCCCGCATTGGCGAAGGTTCGGGCAGCACGAACGTTCTCACCGGCTCCGGCGTGGACGAAGCGTGGACCACGGGCGCGCAATTGGCCGAAGCAGTAATCGAATTGTTGAAAGCCAGGAAAGCGTTCACACAGGAGAATCTCGAAGCCGCCTACGTCAAACGCCGCCGCGGCAGTTGGGTCGAAAGCGAGGGCCGCATTGCCGAGAAGGCGCGCGACGGTTTTCAGCGTGGCGTGATGACGGGATTAATCGGCATGGCG
This sequence comes from uncultured Verrucomicrobiota bacterium, assembly GCA_964487175.1. Classification (GTDB taxonomy): domain Bacteria; phylum Verrucomicrobiota; class Verrucomicrobiia; order Palsa-1439; family Palsa-1439; genus CAWFPN01. The sequence goes on from CAZAQZ010000003.1 coordinate 3,939, forward strand.
ATCGCGGGCGCAACGAAGGGCAGATTATCTCTGCCCGTCAAACTGCGCGAACCGTCCGAACACCTGCCGGGATTCGACGCGTACTACAACGGACGGATTCCGCCCGCAGAAGTCGCGTCGATCCGCCGCCAATGCGCCGCGGCAGGGACATCCGCCCATTCAGCGCTGATGGACCGCGCTGGCTGGCCGGCCATTCCCCACGACGGTAAACTTTTAGTCTCGCACCAGGACGCGCTGCTGATGGGCGGCAAGGTGCAAGCTCCAGCGGGATACGCCGACCACATTAACTTTTTATACCCGCAACTCTGTGAGGCGTGCGGCTCGAGAATCTGCATCGAGATCTGCTCCGGTCAGGCCCTCACACCCGGTACGAGCGGCGTTCCGTCGTTTGACCGCGAGAAATGCATCCATTGCGGCGCGTGCGTTTGGAACTGTCCCACTTCGCATCCCGAGGACCCGGAACGCAGCGTGATCGAATTCTGCGCCGGCGCCGGCGGATTGCACTCGGCGGAGAACTGATTCGCACCAAGGAGACCAAGGATGAGTATTGCCTATCAAATTGTTGTTTGCGGAAGCATCGTTCCCGATCCGCTACAGACATTGGAGCCACTGAGCGGACCGGCCGGACCGTCGCTGAAGAATGAGATGATGTTGCCGGCAGTGTTGGACCCGTGGGCGTGGCACGCGCTGTTTGAGGCGGCGCATCTGGCGAAGACTGCACCGGGCAGCAAGGTCTGGCTGGTAAGCCTCGCACCCAAGGCGAAACTGCAACAGGTAATGATGACCGTGGCGCAGAAAGTGCCCTTTGAGTTGGTCGCCATCGACGGATCAGCCAGCGGGTTCACTGAAGCGGCGGAAGTTGCAGCGATTCTTGCCGACTCCATCAAAGCCATCCCCGGACTCGACGTTTCGAAGCTGCTGGTTTTCGGCGGATGGGAATCGGCGTCGCGTGGGGCGGGAGTGACCCTGCAACTTGTCGGCGAACGGCTCGGCATCGTAAATCAATTCCAGGGCGTGGATCAACTCAAGGTTGGAGCGGATGGTTCGCTGGAAATCCTCGAACGCATCGAGGGCGGCAAACACCAAATCTCCAAATGCGCCGGGCCGCCCGCGGTGCTGGGGTGGGCCACGGGCAATTTGTCGGAGCCGCCGAACAACCCGCAAGTTGGCATGACCAACATGCGCAGCATCATGCCCGCGTTGCAGAAGGCCAAGGCCGCGAAGATCGGCGGCGACGGCGTGACGTTTGCCGGCGTCAACCTGCCGAAACAGCATCGCGACACGAAGATCGTCAAGGACATGCGCGCCGACGCGATTGCCCGTGAAATCGTCGCGTGGATTTCCAACGACTGACCGGAAGGGGAATTATTATGGAAACGATTCTTGTTCTCATACACACCGAAGCCGATGGAACCCTGGCCAAATCAGCCCTGGAAGTACTGGGTGCCGCGAAATCGATAGGCGGCTCGCTCGTCGTCGGCTTGATTGGCGAGAATGTCCAAACAGCGGCCAATGTCATTGCCGGCTGTGGTGCAACGAAATTCTTCGGTGTCTCCGGCTCGGAATTTTCCCAAGCCCGATACGGGACGGACGCCGCGGCGGCGGAGGCGATTTGCCGCGCGACGAACGCGCAGGTCGTCGTGGCGCCAGCCACGTCGCGCTGGAATCGGGTGCTAGCCGGGGTGTCGAATCGTCTCGGCGGACGCGTCGACACACATGTCACCGGCATTGCTCCGGCGAGCGGCGGCCTGACGGTCACGCGTTGGTACTACCGCCAGCGCATGGAAGCGGTCTTGGAACGGACCCAGCGGCCCTGGCTGATCGCATTGGAACCTGGTTGCGCTCAAGCCTGGCAGGGCACCCCGGGCAAAGCGGCGGTGGAGAACGTAGCGGTGACACTGGCCGACGAGGCGAAGCGAACAACGGTAACGGGCGTGAAAGCACCTGCTGCGGACCAGCAGACGATTCGACCCGATGCGAAATTATTGTTCGTGGCCGGGGCGGGCTGGACGAAGAAGCAATCGGATGGCCAGCCGCACGTGCCGGAAGCGGAGAAATTGATCATTGGTTTCCTGGGACTGACCAAGTCATCACTGGGAAGCAGCAAATCACTGGTGGACCTGAATGGCGAGGGCCAGGCGGTGCTGCCGTTCATGTCACACCTCAACCAGATCGGGCAAACCGGCGCGACACCGCGGCACCCGAAGGGCCTCTCCACGTGCTGCCACGGTGAGGAACCGCACGCGGTGGGCTGGCGATTCATCAACGAACGCCGTGCCATCAACCTGGACCCGAACTGTGGTTGGGCGCGCGGTAAAACGGACGTGCTGTATGTGGCTGACGCATTCGAAGTCATGCGAAAGGTTAACGAGTTGCTGGCAAACGGGAAATCTTCATAGGCAATGGCCATTCAACAATCACTGAAAGAATTGGTTTTCGCGAACGCGCACGAGCTGGCAACGGCAATCCGCAAGCGCCGCGTGTCGGCGACCGAGGTGCTGGAAGCACACCTGGCGCAAATTGCCCGTCACAACCGAACGCTCAACGCCATTGTGACTCTCAATGAAGAACAAGCACGCGGGCGAGCCCAGGAAGCCGATGCCGCCCTCATACGCGGAGAGGATTGGGGACCGTTGCACGGTGTCCCGGTGACAATCAAGGACTCCTTCGCAACAGCGGGGCTGAGAACGACGAGCGGTTATCCGCCGCTGGCCAATTACATCCCGCCGGAAGACGCCACGGTGGTGGCCCGTCTGAAAGCAGCGGGCGCAATCGTTCTTGGCAAAACGAACCTGCCTCTGCTCGTCCACGGATTCCAAAGCGACAATCCAATCTTCGGCCGATCGAACAACCCGTGGGACCTGACACGCACACCGGGCGGCTCGACCGGCGGCGGCGCGGCCGCGCTGGCTTCCGGCATGTCGCCGCTGGAAATCGGCAGCGACTACGGCGGCTCGGTGCG
>CAZAQZ010000003.1:6910-27521 GCA_964487175.1 uncultured Verrucomicrobiota bacterium
CTCCTGCCACGCGCTCGAGGTTCCGTTCGTCTTCGGCTCGGTGCGCATTCCAGCTCACTACTGCGGCCTGTACTCAATCAAACCAACCAACCACCGTGTCCCGCTCACCGGTCATATTCCGGATCTTCCCAACCGTCCGCGAGGTGTGCGGCACGTGTCCGCTCCGGGGCCCCTTGCGCGGTGTGTGCAGGACTTGGTGCTGGCGCTGCAAGTGATCGCCGGCCCCGACCCGCGTGAACCGGAGGTCCCTCCGGTGCCGCTGACCCTTGCCAGGGCGCGACCATGGAAAATCCTGCGCGTCGCCTGGATCGACGATTTTGGCGGCGTAAAAGTGAGCCGCGACACGCAGGTGGCGCTGCAGGAATTGGTCGCCGTGCTGCAGCAGCGTGGATGTACCGTGGCAAGGTGCATGCCCAAGGGGTTCGATTTTCCGGCGGTGTGGGAAACGTATGGCGAGTTGCGGCAGTGCGAAGTGGGAGGCGCATTGCCGCCGGAGCTTGAGGCAGAGTGTGCCGCCAATTTCGGGGTGAGCCTCGCATCGGATGATCCCGAGATGCGCGGGATGGCCCGGAGGTTGAACGCCACCTTGCGTCAATATACGGCCACCCTGGCCAAGCGCGACGTGTACGTCGCCGCCGCGGAGCAGTTCTTCGAGTCGTGGGACGTGCTGCTCTGTCCCGTGACGGTCGGCCCTGCGTTTCCCCATTGTCCCACTGGCACCCCGATCACTGTGGATGGCCGGGATGTGCCGTACCGGTTGGCCGGGACAGGCTACACCAGCCCCTTCAACCTGACCGGCAATCCGGCCGTGGTGGTTCCGTTGGCCCGTTCCGCCGAGGACCTGCCCATCGGGATCCAGTTGGTGGGACGACGCTGGAGCGAAATGGAACTGTTGGCGATTGCCGAGCGATTCATGCAGGTGATCGGACCTTTCCAGCGGCCGCCCGGATATTGAAAGGAACCCATGCAAACACCAATCTTCCTGATCGTGGCATTCTTGATGGGTGTCATCCTCTCCGTCTATCTGCCGATGAACAGCTCCGTTTCGCGGCATCTGGGTTCGTCCATCGCCGCGACAACCACGTTCTTTATCGTGGCCACGATCACCGCGATCCTGGCGCTCGTGTTTTCAGGTGAAACTCATTGCCTGTCCCGGTTGAAACAGGTCCCCGTTTATCTGCACATAGCGGGCTTCATCAGCGCCTTCTTCATCATCGGCACCACGTTCCTCATCCCGAAAATTGGCGCGAGGACGTTTTTCATTTTGCTGGTTTCCGGCCAGATCCTGATGGCGATGGTGATCAGTCATTTTGGGGTATTGGAATCCCCGCTGGATCCCATCACCGGGAGGAAGCTCGTCGCCGCAGCCCTGGTTATCGCCGGGGCGGTCTTGTCTGCGAGTTAAGCGGGCCTATTTCTTCGACGGTTTTTTAGTGTGGAAATTGTACGCGTCGGGCCGGCCGACGAAACAGAACCCCATGTGTGATCCTTTGACGTCGTCGTAGGAGATCCCGATTGATTCCAGTGCCACTTTTTCCGCCGTGATGGGCAGGGTTTTCATGCGCAGGCCCAGCGCGTCTTCCACCGCGTTGGCGATCATGGCGGCAGCGGGGATCATGGTGTGTTCGGCCGCCCCGCGTGCCCCAAACGGGCCGTCGGGCTGGGGCACTTCGATGATGATCGGCACAATTTCATCCGGCAATTCCATGGCGGTCGGAATTTTGTAGTCGGCGAAATTGGCGTTCACCAGTTTTCCCTTTTTGTCGAACCGGATGTCTTCGTACAGGACCGTGGCCAGTCCCTGGACCAAACCACCCACCACCTGGCCGCGCACGAGCTGCGGATTGATCGCCTTCCCGGCGTCGACGGCCAGAGTTGCTTTGAGCACGCGCATCTTGCCGGTTTGTTTGTCGATTTCCAGAATGGCACCGGCGGCGCCCACGGTGTAGTGGACGTTCGGATGCCCGCCCTGGCTGGTTTCAGGGTCGCTCAATGCCGAGGTGAATTCCGGCATGAACATCCCGCTGCCGAGGATTGGTCCGCCAACGAAATTTCCGTGCGGCGTCTGGATGCCATTAATGACGAAGTCGCGCAACGGCAGTGCGAAATCCGGTTTGACCCGGCATTTGACCGTCTCGTCTTCCAGGTACAGAGTGTCGCGGGACAACCCGAGCGCCCGCTCGACGACTTCGAACATCTTCCCGCGCACCTCGAGCGCGGCCGCTTTCACCGCGTTGCCGCAGCCCCATGTCACGTGGGAACCGACGGTCTGCCATTCGTAGGCATTACGGTCGGTGTCGGGCAGTTCCACCCGGATTTTGGCGACTGGCACAGTGAGAACCTCAGCGGCGATCTGGGCCATGACGGTCATGAATCCCTGTCCGATTTCCATGCCCGATACGCCGATGTTCAGGCTGCCGTCCTCGTTAAATTTGATGAATGCCGACGAGGCGGCGTTGGGTGGCATGGCAGGGGCCTTCCAGAAACAGGCGAACCCCTTCCCGATTACTTTATTGGGGTCCTTCGAACTTTCCTTTTTGCCCCAGCCGATTTCCGCGGCGACGCGATCGATCGCCTGGTGCAGACCGCTCGGGTTCATCTTCGCGCCGTAGGCCAGTGTGTCGCCTTCGCGGATGCCGTTCTTACGCCGAAACTCGACTGGGTCCATCCCGATTTGTTTCGCGATGCGGGTCATGTGGGATTCGAGTCCGAAATGAAACTCCGAGTAACCGAAACCGCGATAGGGACCGCTGGGCGGCAGGTTCGTGTACACGCAGACGGAATCGATTTTGACGTTGGGAATCCGGTACGGGCCGGTGGCGGAAAGGCCGACCGCGTTGACCACGTTCGCGCCGTATTCCACATAACCGCCGGCGTCCCAGTGCAACGTGTGCTCGATGGCCGTGATGGTGCCGTCCTTTTTCACGCCGAGCTTGATCCGTGCAATAACGCCCTGGCGCTGGTAGGTGTTGTAAAATTCCTGCGCCCTCGACCAGCGGACTTTGACGGGCTGGCCTTTCACAACGACCGCCAACGCCGCGCAGATGATCTCCATCGACACTCCGGCTTTACCGCCGAACCCGCCGCCGACGTAGGGGGTCACGACGCGGATGTCCTTGTGGGACAAGCCCAGTGGCGCCAGCGCTTGGGCGATCACGTGGCGTTGCGTGTAGGGCGATTGCGAAGCTGACCAGAGTGTGAGCCGACCGGACAAATCGTACAGGCCGACGATCACGTGGGGTTCGATGGCGCAATGTGAATAGCGTGGCACCGTGTAGGTGTCTTCGAGGATGACGTCAGCTTCCTTGAATCCTTTCTCAATATCGCCCTTTCGCGTCTTGCGCCAATGGGCGATGTTCGTGCCCGCTTGCGGAAAAAACCACGGACAATGCGTGTAGTTGCCGAGATCGGGATGAACCAGCACGGCATCGTCCCTGAGCGCTTGGACGAGATCAAGGACGGGTTCGAGTTCCTCGTATTCCACCTTCACAAGCTTTGCCGCCCGCTTCGCTGTTTTCGCATCGCGCGCGACCACGGCAGCGACCTGTTCGCCCACAAACCGTACGCGGTCGGTTGGGAAACTGAATCGATCCTGCATGTAGAGCCCGAACCGATACGGAAAATCCTTGCCGGTGATCACGCGGACGACGCCCGGCACTTTTTCGGCGGCCGATGTGTCGATGCGTTTGATCAGTGCATGCGCGAAGGGAGTCTCGACGATCTCCGCGTGCAGAAGCCGGGCGCCGAAATCGATGTCGTCCACGTAGGTGGCGGCCCCGGTGATTTTCTCCAGCCCGTCGATACGTTGCGGAGATTCGCCGACAAATTTAAGTGAGCTCATGCGCGTCTCCCCGCCTTGCTGCCCGCTGTGATGATGGCCTCGATAATCGGTTCGTAGCCGGTGCATCGGCAGAGGTTGCCCGCAATCGCTTCCTTGGCTTCGGTTTTGGTCGGATGCGGGTTTTTGCCCAGCAACTCAGTGGCCGCCAGCACCATGCCGGGTGCGCAGAATCCGCACTGGAACGCGCCGTGTTTGAGGAGGGACTGTTGCACAGGGGTCAGACCTGCGCGGCCAAGTCCCTCGAGCGTGGTGATTTCATGGCCGTCCACTTCGATGGCAAGAACGAGGCAGGAACGCACGGTTTTGCCGTCAAGCAGGATCGTGCAGGCGCCGCAATCGCCGCGTTCGCAGCCGATCTTCGGGCTTTTCACGCCGAGCATTTCACGCAGAACGTCCAATAGAATGTCACCGGGTTCGACGTCCAGGATGCGGGTCTCGTTGTTGAGCTTTAAAGTGATTTGTTTCTTCATGGGTCGCCTTCCTAAATCAGGCTCGTACCGTAGGCAGGGCCGGTGCCTGCCATGCGCGCAACCGCGGCGCGCAAACCGCGCTCCAGCATCACGCCCGTCATGAGCGTCCGGTACTCCTTGGTGGCGCGGATGTCCGTGATGGGGGCGATTTCCTGTGGGACGAGTTGCACCGCCTGCTGAATCAATTGATCCGTCAGTGCCCGGCCCTCGAGAAGGGATTCGATTTTTTCCCCGCGAATCGGACGCGGCGCGACGGAGCCGAAGGAAATCCGGTAGTTGTTGCCGGCGAGCGCAAGGACGGTCACGCTGGCCTGCGCGAGGTCTTCGCCCTCGTAGCGTCGAAGTTTGAGGAAACAGGCTGCATGTTTCTTTTTGGGCAACTTCACCGCCACGCCCGTGGCGATCTCGCCGCGTTTCAACACCGTCTTGCGTGGACCGAGAAACCAATCGCGCAGCGCGACTTTCCGTTTTCCAGCGGGGCCGGTCACGAGTACGGATGCGTCGTACACCAGCAGGACCGGACCGCTGTCGCAGCAGGGGACTGCGGAGCAGATATTGCCGACCATCGTGGCCCGGTTCCGAATACCCACCGAAGCGACCCACCCGGTCATTTCCCGGATCACGGGAAATTGCTTCGCGATAATTGCGGAATCTCTCAGGTCGTTGAAGGTGACGAGGGCACCGATCGTGAGGATGCCGTTCTTGAGTTCGATCTCGTCGAGGCCGGGGATACCCTTGATGTCCACCACGGCTCCAGGCGCAACCTTGTCATCGGCGATCAGGCCGACTAGATCGGTCCCGCCGGCGAGAATTTGGCCACGGGAGCCGTACCGGGCAAGAGTTTTCACCGCCTCGCGCAACGTGGCGGGTTTCACGTATTCAAACTGGTGAGCAATGGCCATGGCAAGCTCCTCATTTCGGTGGCAGCATGGCGACGATCCGGCACATCGCAGATTCCATTTCAATCCCGCGGAGTGGGAAACAGCCGATCCATGCCCGCTGATTGCTGACCTTGTCGATCTCGCCGCCGATGTTTTCGGCGTGCACGAGTTTCTTCGGGAACAACTTCAAGTGCATGACCTGGTAATAAATGTCCGGCGGGAACAGTTCGTCCCAACCCTTGCCATACTTCGCCTTCAGCTTTTTCTCTGCCTCGGTGAACCGGGCCGGATGCCAGTTGCGAATGATCGTGTTCATCGGATGATCGGCGCTGCCGCAATCGACACCGATCCATTTGATTTTCATATCCAGCGCCCATTCATGGAAGCTCGGGTCGGGACCGGGGTGCTTGACGAAATAGCGGATTTCGTCGGATTGTCGCTGGTCCCACGCATATCGATGATAGCCCGTGTTGATAATCAGGATGTCGCCCTTCTTGACCGGGACATTCCGGGTGATCATCTCCGGAGAATAAAGATCGTAGTCGCCGACCTCCTTTGAAATATCGGCCACGACGCCCGGGCCGATCCATTCATCAATGGGCACATCGCCGATCGACCGACCGCTGGCATGGAAATGGATTTCCCCGTCCATGTGTGTGCCGACGTGATTGCTGGTGGTGATGATCTGGCCGTTGGCGCCCTGGCCCATGTGCGCCCCCGCGATGCGCTTGAAGTATTGGATGCCCAACGGCATATAACTCGGCCACGGCGGTGTGTGAATGCTCAACCGCTGTGTCAGGTCGTACACCCGCACCTTGTCCATGAACTGCAGGAATTGTTCTGTTTTCATCTCATGCCCTCATTTCTTTTTCAGCGTCCGCGCGAAGCCTTCGAATGCCTTCCGGAATGGTTCCAGCGGGGCATTCAGCACACCGGCCCCAACCTGGCCCACGCCAGCCTGCTTGTGCGCCACACCCGTGTCGATAAACGGCAGAATGTTTTTCTCGATAACCTTGATCACATCGATGCCGGTTGGCGTGCCGCGGAAATTCAGATAGGGAATCTGGTAGACATTGTTTTCGGCTGCAGTGATCTCGTACATCTGGCGGGTATAGTTGATCGCGTCGTCACTGCTGCCGCCAACGAACTGGACAATCGCCGGCGAAGCGCCGATGGCGAACCCGCCCAAGCCGTTCGTCTCGGTAATCGCACTGTCACCGATATCAGGGTTCGCGTCCGCCTTCGAGTACCCGGGGAAGAACAGCGCATCCGGCACATCCGCGGGTCCAGTGAACCATTCGTCGCCGGTGCCGGCCAGTTGCACGCCAAAATCCGTTCCATTGCGCGCCATCACGACCGCGATGCTGCTGTTCCGGATGCCGCGCGCGGCATCGAGCGTCACCTTGCTGGCGGGCATGGAGAGGTTCAGGAAGAAATGATCGTTGTGGTTGATAAACTCCAGCACGGCGGCCGCCGTGGCGGGGTCCTCGCACGTCGTCACAATCGCCGGCGCGATGGCGCGGTAGAAAATCGACGTGGCAGCGCGATTGCGGTTATGGACTTCGTCCCCCATGTGAAGCGCCTGGGCGATGATGTTCTTCAAATCGATGGAGCCGAGTTTGGCGAGCGCCCGTTTCAATGTCGGGTAGAGGATGACTTCCATCCACCGAAGTCTCTGAATGACCTCTTCACCATAGGCGCCGTAACGCAACACCTTGCCCAACCCTTCGTTCATCGTGCAATACGCGCGGTTCCCGTAGGTTTCGTTTTTCAGGACGAACGCAGGCATCGAGGGCGAGACAACCCCAGCCATCGGGCCGACCGCGGCGTGTTCGTGGCAGGGGGAAAACTCGATCTCACCGGAAGCTGCGAGCCGCTCCGCGCCCGCGGGGGTCTTGGCCTTCTCTTCATACAACAACGCGCCGATCACCGCGCCGCGCATCGGTCCGCACATCCTCTCCCACGTAATGGGAGGCCCCGCGTGCAGCAGCATGTTAGGTTTCATTCCGGGGATGACATCGATGGCCCGTTCCATGCCGATCAGTTGCGGCATGCCGCCCAGGATGATTTTCATCACCTGGGCATTGGCTTTCTCGATCGCGGGCAGCGCGGCATTCACCTGTTTCACGAGCGCCGCATCGACATCGACTGGCGGCCGCCAATCGACCTGTACCACCGGCGCGCCAACAGCGTCCAACGCCTGCTTGAATGACGCGAGGCCGATATTGACAACCTTGAGTTCACTTCCGAATAATTGATTCACAGTCGTCACTTGTTTCCCAGGGATTGGATGATGGATCCCGCCAGTTTGCAGGCTGCGGCATTGGTCGGCATCGTGATCGCCCCGGCGCTCTTTAGCCGTTTCTCTACCTGGCTGCGGTTCTGCGGATCACGGTCGGTGCCGGTAATCGAACAGACAACCCGCACGCGCTTGGAGGCTTCGCGAATCACACCGGAAAGTTCAGAAGCTGGATCAGCGTTCGAACCGTATCCAAGGACGACATCCAGAAGGATCACTGCGGTTTCCGGGTCGTTTGCCTCTTCCAGAATTCGCCGGTTCCTCAACGAGTAATCAATCATGGGATGCGGCCGGCCTACGGTGAATTCATCTTGACCAAGATCGATGACGGTGTTCTTCCGGCTCTTCAGGGAATCCGTCAATTGCTTCGCGTTCCCCGCGGGCGCGTTCGAAAACACGCCTGAAATCATGTCTTTGAAAAGAATCTGCGCTTCCGCGCAAAACGTTCCGCCACTGAAAAGCCCTCGCACATATCGTTGGCCCTTGCGCCGCTTCCCGGCTTCGCGCCTGGCCAGCCGCCGAATCTCTGCGTCTCTTGCCGCCAACTTCCCGGCAACGACAGCACGATCTCCACCTTGAGAGATGGCGACGGCGGTCAGTGCAGCTTCCTCAAGCGTGGATGGCGACCCGGCCTTCGTGTCGGCGCCAATGAACATGCTGACGACCGGTTTGCGAATGCCCTTGATCACTTTGGTAATGCGCGTCAGCACTTCCTTGTGCGGCGGCTTTGAAACCAGAAGAATCACGTGCGTCTGTTCGTCTCGCGCCAGCGCCTGAAGGGCCTCGATGAACATCACGCCGCCAACTTCCTTCTTCACATCGCGTCCGCCTGTACCAATGGCCTGCGAGATGCCCGTACCCGCGTTGGAAATGACGCAGCTTACCTCCTGCAATCCCGTCCCGGCGGCAGCAACGATGCCAATGTCTCCCCGATTGACGACGTTGGCAAATGCGAGCGGGATGCCGTTGATGATCGCAGTCCCGCAATCGGGACCCATCACGAGCAAGCCGCGGCTCTTGGCAAATCGTTTCAGTTCGATTTCGGTTTCGAGTGGAACATTGTCAGAAAACAACATTACGTGCAGTCCGCGTTCGAGCGCTTTCATCGCTTCGGCACCGGCATACCTGCCCGCCACGGAAATCAACGCCATGTTTGCCCCGGGCAGGAGATTGATCGCGCCCTCCAAATTCACCGCGCGAGATTCGCCGTTGGAGACCGTCTTCTTGACAGCCTGTTTCAAAATGCCATCCACTGCCGCCATGGCAGTCTCCGCCGCTTGTACGGTTTCGGCCCTGACTGCAATCAGGAGATCCGTGTCGGTTGCCGCATCGAATTCTGAAACCAACAAACCAGCAGACTGCAGGATCGCCCGGTTGGATTTCGTTCCCATCACCACGGCTGCATCGGCCACACCGTTCATGCCCGCCAAATCCTTCCCGCAACGCATGAGCGTGACGGAATCGAAGTAGGCGCCTCTTTTGATTTGTCCGATAACAATCATGAAACGCCTGCCTCTTCCAGGTTCTGGCGTTTGCCCCAGTGTTGAATTGCGCCACTCTCTTCCCGCACCGTCATGAAAAATCCCATTCCCAAGTCCGCTCCCGAAGTTCCGCCAACGGCAAACAGCCGTTCTGCCGACGTTCGCACTGTTTCCTCGTCGCCTTGCATCAGGGCCGAAACCAGGTCGTTCATGCGTCCGAACAGCAGACCCTTTCCGGCAAGTTCCAGAAACGTGTTGGAGAAAACATTCTCTCCCGCGGCGGCTTTGGACATCGCCTCAATGGCGCTTCGAAAATCCAGGCCATGTAGTTTCTGGAGGAGATGCAGCCCAATGAGCAACCCAGCTATAAAATCGTCGCCACTCGGGGTCAATCCGACGCCACAACCTTTGAGCAAGCCGATGCCCAGGAGCAGGTCGCCATAAAATACGTGACGCACCCCGTTCGCAATCTGCTCCACAAACGCCCGCTCAAATCCGGATTTAAAATGTGCGAGCCTTCGTTCATCAAGAAGAAATGCCAGGCTGGTCGGAGGGGAAATGTCGGTGAGTAACGTTTCAAACAAGGACAGGTTTCGGCGCAAGTGTCGGGAACTCTTGCTTTCGAGTCTAATGCCGGAATGATAACACTGACGGTCCGTGAATCGCAGTCGCTGCGCGCCAAATGCCACCACGTTTTGGCTTACGAGGAGCCCCGACGCGCAGGGGGTTGCGTCTTCCTGCTGCAGGCCGCTGACCACGATATTCAGCGGACCGGAACCGACCTCTTCATCCACTACGGACACCAGGCGGCTGCCATTACGGAAATTGACAGCACGCTTGAACCGGGAGTGAAGCGGATAACTTCCCTCCCTGATCTGGTCTCCAATGCTGAGCAGCGTCATGCGGGATAAAACACCATTCCATAGTTCTTGCTGTACTCGGCCTCGCGCACGACTTCGACCTTTCCGTTGACGGGCATGCCGATTCTCGGATTGGGGATCCTGATCTGGCCCGTGATGCGCATCCCGTTGGACAACTCGACGATGCCGAGTCCCAGCTTGGCCACATTGAAGTCAGGGGGCAGCGCGTACACGTGCGTGAACGTCAGCAATGTCCCGGTCTTGGGAAGCGGGACGGTGTCGAACTCGAACTGCGTTTTATTTCCGCATTTCTTGCAGACCATGCGGAATGGATAATGCAGTTGACCGCATTTCCTGCATTGATAGGCAAAAATTTCCAGGGCCATGATTAGTCCTCCCTCTTGAAAACCAGGCAGACAACGTTGTTGCCGAAGCCGCCGAAATTGCACGTGAACCCGACCTTCGCTTCCTTGACCTGGCGTTTGCCGGCATCACCGCGAAGTTGCATAATGATTTCGTGGGCCTGCCCGACGCCCGTTGCTCCCACAGGATGGCCTTTGGCTTTCAAACCGCCCGAAGTATTGATCGGCAGCTTCCCGCCCAAACGGGTTTCGCCATGTTCCAGTGCCAGATGACCTTCGCCTCTTTTGAAGAAACCTACTTCCTCGCTCTCCGCGATCTCCAAAATCGTGAACGCATCGTGAAGCTCGGCCACGTCAATGTGGGCGGAGGTCACACCGGCCATCTTGTAGGCTTGCGCCGCGGCACCACGGACCGCCAACAACTCCGTCGGCTCGGCCCGTTCATGGACGCAGTGCGAGTCCGTCGCTTGTCCGACTCCCGCCAGCCGGATCATCGGCTTGTTCAACGATTTCGCGACATCGGCGGATGCCAGAATCACACAGGCTCCGCCATCCGAGACGGGACAGCAGTCATAGAACCGCAGCGGCTCGGCGACGTATGGATTATTGGTCATCGCCTCGGGTGAATCGAGGATGCCTTCGATGGTGATGGGTTCGTGCAGGTGGGCGAAGAAATTCAGCATCGCGTTATCGTGATTCTTCACCGCCACCATCGCCAGGTGACGCTCGGTGACGCCGTACTTCTGCATGTACAGGCGCGTGAACATCGCCGCCAGTGACGGCAGCGTGACGCCGTAAATGTATTCCGCCAACGGATGAGTGAGCGTCGCTACGAAATCGGTGTCTTCGAGATTGTTCACCTCGCGCAACCGCTCCGCTCCTGTCACCAACACCACATCGTGAAGCCCGGAGGCGACCGCCATGAACCCCTGTTTGATCGCCGAAGCACCGGAGGCCGGGCCGTTCTCGATGGTCTCGGCACCCGCGGGTGTCAGGCTCAGGGTGTCCACCACGGCGCTGGCCAACCCGGTCTGATGGTTGAGCCGGGCGCTTCCCATGTTGGCCACATACACGTGGTCAACCTTCGACAACCCGGCGTCTCTCATTGCTTCCATCGCCGGATAAGCGGCGATTTCACTCAGCGGATACTCAAGCCGGGTAAAGCTGGTGATTCCAATGCCAACGGCATATACCTCGCGCATAACTACTTTTTCCTTTCCTGGACCCAGCGCTGGGCCATCAATGCAGTACCGGTCGAATCGTAAAGTGAACGTGTCGCGGCGAGCAAATCGGCCGGCGGCGTGGGTGGGTCACTCGGGGGAAGGATGCCGGCCTGCGCCTTTTCAAGCAGTTGCTGCGGGACAGGACGTCTGCCGACGACCAGTGTTTCCCGCGCCTTGTTGAACAACTCCTTGGTCAACGACCAGGATGGAACGCCCCCCAGCTCATGTGCGATGTGGAACCGCTTTTCAAGACCGTACTCGATCATCCATCGCCGGAACCCGATCGGTGATTCGGCAACGATCAGGACTTCCTTTTGCCCGATCACGTCCAGGTGATACTCCATCTTCGCTGCGAAAGCATGGGCGCCCACGCGCAAGCCGCGCCGGAGTGCCATGGTGTGGTACGACATCCCCACATCCTTGTTGAGCAACCTGCCGTTGACGACCGCGGCCAGTTCGCCGTCGATCTGCGCCACCAGCACGTATTCATCCTGAACACGGTAGCGGTAGTAGGCGAGCAGTTCGCTGTAAAGCCGGGCAGCCACGACGTCGTAGTAGTCCCGCTCCACATGAAGGAGCGGCTCGACGTACTGCAGAATGTCGGGAATATCTTCGCGGCCAACCTGGCGGATGACCATGTCTTCCCCCCCGGCGAGTTTCATGTACTTTGGCTGAAATGGAGGGATGGGATTATCGATGGGACGAAGCACTTTTTCTAGGTCGGTGGACATGAACTCCCCCTTCGGGTAAACGTGATTTGATTTTTCCCCAAACGTCTGTCTGCCATGGTGTTCTCTACAATTAATCGCTGACTTGTCCTCGGCTTGTGAAGCCGGGATTTTGTCAAGGTTCTTGCATCGACTGTGCCACCTGAAACCACCGAACGACCTTCCATCCGCATCTGGTTGTTAATCAAATTATTACACTGCGACTTTTCAGGTCTTGCCGAAGGTTCAAGGATCGGCGAGACCTGTCACTCTGTCACCCCCAAGCTCGCACCCTGACACCCTGTCAGTGTCGCCGGACCTGCGATTTCTCACAACGACCCGCTCCTCTGTACCCAGTCAAAAAACATGGGCATCGCGGCCATAAAATGAAGTGGTTCGCAGGTAACTGAGTGGAACCAG
The DNA here is from genome assembly GCA_964487175.1 of uncultured Verrucomicrobiota bacterium. Classification (GTDB taxonomy): domain Bacteria; phylum Verrucomicrobiota; class Verrucomicrobiia; order Palsa-1439; family Palsa-1439; genus CAWFPN01. Next base: position 19,455 of record CAZAQZ010000003.1, read on the forward strand.
ACTCAAGGAAATAGTCGCGAACGTGCCGGGACCAGTTCGGGAAGCAGGATGTCAGAAAGCTCATGGAGCACGACAGAGGCTCGGGGGGCCTCAGCGAGCCAATCAGCAGGTCAGTGGTACTGTCATACGGGGGGAGTGGGGGAGTACTGGCGAGACAAGCACTTCGGGAGAGTTGGTAAAAGTTCGAATTCTCGAGAAACTGGCTCCCCACCTTGAACGATCTGCGAACCCTACGCTTTGCGATTCCGAAACTCGCCCAGCCGCCAAAGGCTTCCCCCCTACTCTCTGAGGTCAGCCGCTCGGACGCTAGCCTGCGTTGACTGAACTGATTTGTTGGCCTGTGATCTCATCCGTCGCCTCTGCTGGAGGCACGCCCTAAGACACGGTCTGAAGGTATTTAGTGGAATTACAATGAAGCCGACGCCGACCAGCATAAACAGCACACAAATGGAGCGCGTAGACTCGTAGGGCGCATCATGCATACGTCCGCCAGGAGGTCTGCGATTGTACTCATCCACGTAGTATCCACCCGGTAGTAACCCGATACGTGAACCGACGCTGGAGTTAGGTGTTGACCAGCTTCGTCATGTGCGGCGTAACTCGCACACAAAACGATAACGCCAAACGTGACGCTCGCGACATAAGAAAATGATTTTGAATATCCGCACAGTGAACGCCTAACCCGCTTTCGAGATGTCATCGAACCACAGATGCCCACGAAATTTATTGGCTTCTTCATGGATTGCCCTTGTCAGCCTCAGCGCCTCGCTTTGGATAGCCTCCAACCGAGCTTGATATTCAGACGCCATTGAGTGTGATAACTCACCCTCATAGTTAAGGCACTCCGCAACGCCTTTGTGACTAAGGATGTTTCGCTCATCCTTGAATCTTCCTAGCTCCGCCACGAGAGCGTCGTTGTCGCTTAACTTCTTGAACATTTGAATGAGCCGTTCCAATGAGGCATCAGTGTAGAATTCATCCCAAAACCCTTCTAAGAGTGACCAGGGCGCAAGCGATATGAACCAAGCCGAGGAACACCACGGCCGAGCGTTCGTAGCGGACCACCAGCCGGCGAAACCGTTGCAACCACGAATGCGTCCGCTGGACAATCCAGCGTCGTCGATAGCGTCGCAGTTTGCGTCCGTCCTGATGCGTCGCGGCGGTATTGTTACAGCGGGCGGGAATGATCGGATCAATGCCGCGCTTGACCAACAGCGCGCGCACCGCGTTGCTGTCATAGCCGCGATCGGCAATCAGTCGCTGCGGTTGCTTGCCGCAGGCCGCACAGGCGTTGTTCAACGTCGGTTCGAGCAGTTTGACCTCCGACGGGGAAGCCTTCTCCACGTGAACTCCGAGCGGAGCACCCGTGCCATCGGCCAATACCATAAGCTTCGTTCCCTTGCCGCGCTTGGTGGGCCCGACCAAGGGCCCCCTTTTTTGGCGGTCACGAACGTGCCGTCCACGAAACATTCATCCCAGCGCACTTTCTGGCGCTCGTCCAGTTGCACCAACAACGCCCGCCACAGATTCAGCAACACTGCGCTGTGGGCCCACTGGCACAACCGTCGGTGCACCGTGCTGGGTTTGCCGTATCGAGCCGGCAATTCGCTCCACGGCGCTCCTGTCCACAGAATCCACAAGATGCCCTCGAAGCACTTCCGATCATCTGCCGGCGGCCGGCCTCCCCTAGGGCGAGCCGCACGGGGTGGTAACACTTCGCGGACAACTTGCCACTGCCGATCAGACAATGACCTCCATGCCACAATCCCCTCCTTGTGGCATCCATCTTATCCAACTCCAACCCCTTACGCTAGGTTTTGGGATGAATTCTAGTCATTCGCGCGAGTGCCGACGACGGTGCCATTGGGCAGTCGCACCAAATCTCCGGCCTCGGCGGCGGTGAGTTGGGCTGGCGGTTTCTTATACTCCAGATTGACCGTGGTCTGTTCGCCTGCTTTAACAATGACCTTCACCCGGACCATTCCATAGTACTCGGACCGGGCAAGGACAGTGTAGGCGCCCGCCGGCAATTCGACCAGGGACGGGTCTTCGTCATGGATGCCGATGGCGTTGGGCACTCGCTTTACGAGTTTGTTGTCCGGGGAATAGACGGAGTATTCGGAGTGCGTATAGTAGAATGTGTCGCCGTCGTTGTGCTGGTCCGTGGCCGAGTAAACCTTGATATATCCTGTCGGGGGCAGGCTGCTGACGGTTTCCTTCTCAGGCCCAACGGGGCCGAGCACGAGGGGACGCGTCGCGGCGCAGGAAACCAGCGCGGGCATCATGCCCACAATCAACCAGGTAACCAGGCGTCTGTTCATTGTTGTTCCTTCCTGATCATTGAAACCAACGTGCGTGTTCATGAGCCTTACTTGCCACAGCTCCGCCCCTGATGAAAGTTTCTGAATGAAATTTAATGCGGCGTACGTGATGGTTTAATGCGGGTCTGCTACGTTGCTGGTGTGATGAAGTTGAAACAGACCCGGTCCGGGTGGACAATGAACGGCGGACGGATGGAACGGTCGAAACTCAGCACCAGGGGTCGCAGATGCGCCTGTTACTTGTAGAAGATGAACGCAAAGTGGCCGACGTGATCGCTCGCGGATTGCGGGCGGAACGGTTCGCGGTCGACGTCGCCTACGACGGCAACACAGGCTGGGAAATGGCATCGGGTGTGGACTATGACCTGATTGTGCTGGACCTGATGCTGCCCGGCCTCAACGGAACCGAATTGCTCCGCCGTCTGCGCCGCAAGGGGGGCAAGGCGGCTGTGCTGGTGCTGACAGCGCGGGATGCCACCGGCGACAAAGTCGAGAATTTCGAGGCGGGCGCGGATGATTACCTGACCAAACCGTTCGCCTTTGCCGAATTGCTCGTTCGCGTGAAGGCGTTGTTGCGGCGGCCTCCCGCCGGTCACGATCACGTGTTGCGTGTCGCCGATCTTGAAGTGGACCGGCTTACCCAGCAAGTGCGCCGCGCCGGCAAGCGCATCGAATTGACCTCGAAGGAATATGCGCTTTTGGAATACCTGGCCTCACATTCAGGCCGCGTGCTTTCGCGGACGATGATCATCGAGCACGTGTGGGACGAAAGTTTCGAAGGCCTGACGAACATTGTGGACGTTTATGTCCGTCATCTCCGTGAAAAAGTGGACGAACCGCACGCTCACAAGCTGATCCGCACTGTGCGCGGAGCCGGATACGTCCTCACGGACGAGGCAGAACTGTGAACACGCGCTCCATTCGATTTCGACTGATCGCCTGGTATGCCGGCCTGCTGACCGGCGTGTTTCTGCTGCTGGCCGCGCTGATGTTCTTGGGATTGCGTCATTTTTTGGAGGCGGGGCTTCACGAAACACAGGCGCGGCGGGCGCGTCAAATTGCCGACACTCTCCTGACGAATGTGGACCGGACCGGTGAAGGCTTTGTCGTTAGGCAGATCCAATCGCTCTACGCGCCGGAGATCAATGACCGGTTTATCCGCGTCACACGCAAGGATGGCAGTGTGTTGTATGTCTCCGGCCCACCCCAGGACCAGAGCTTTGACCCGACGGGGCTGTCCACGGTCGCGCCGGCCTCCGGGGTTGAATCTTACAGGAAACAGAAGCTGCGCGACGGCAGGGCCCTGCTGATCGCCGCGCTGAATTTTCAATCGGCCAATGGAGCCCCTTATGTTGTCGAGGTGGGAACATCAACGGGGTCCATGGATTTGATGCTCCACCAGTTGCTGGTGCTGCTGGCGATCGGGTTGCCCATTACGGTGTTGGTGGCCATTGGCGGCGGTTATCTGCTTGTCGGTCGCGCGCTGGCGCCGGTGGAGCAGATCGCCGGGAAGGCCGAACAGATCACCCAACACAATTTAAGCCAGCGCCTGCCCGTGGCGCACACGGCGGATGAACTGGAGCGCCTCTCGGTTTCGTTAAACCACATGATTTCGAGGTTGGAGGACGCGTTCCTGAACTCCAGACGATTCGTCGCCGACGCCTCGCACGAATTGCGCACGCCGCTCACCGTTCTTCGCGCGGAGTTGGAGAGCGTCCTTTCGGACAAACGGCTGGCGCCCGACTTGCGCGAGACTCTCGGCAGCGCGCTCGAAGAGGTGGAGCATCTCTCGCAGATTGTCGAAGGTCTATTCGCGCTTTCACGGCTTGATGCCGGCGAGGCGCAGGCGGAATGGGTGAAATTTGATCTGGCTGAACTGGCGGTGACCACGGCCGATCAGATCAGCCTGCTCGCGGAAGACAAGGGCATCTCGGTCTCGTGCGACGCGAGACGGCGCGTGATGGTGGAGGGGGATCGCGCGCGGATGAAACAGGTTGTGGTGAACCTGCTCGACAACGCCATCAAATACACCCCGCAGAAAGGCGCGATCAACTTGCGCGTCACCGCAGTCAACGGCCACGCCGTATTGGAAGTGTCGGATAACGGCATCGGCATCCCGCCGGAAGCGATCCCCCACGTCTTTGACCGGTTTTTTCGCGTCGACAAGGCGAGGACGCGCGATCCGGGCGGCGCGGGCCTGGGCCTGTCCATCGTCAAATCAATTTGCACCGCGCATGGAGCACAAGTGGAGGTGGAAAGTGACAGCGGCGGCAGTCGGTTCCGAATCAAGTTGCCGCTGGCGCACGCCGACCACTCTGGATAAGGACACGATGAACCCCCCCGAAGCTCAATCGAAGGAGCAGCCGCAATCGTCTCTCAACACGCGATGGATTGTCGCCCTGGTGGTGATCGTGGCGGTGTTGGCAACACTCTGGCTGGTCCATCGCGCCCATGCGGGGCTGGGCAATGGATCCGAAGCTCCGATGACGCCCACGGTCGCCGTGGCGAGAGTGGACCGCGAAGACCTGTATCGCGAGGTGACCATTCCCGCGGAATTCCGTGCGTATGAAGAGGTGGAGTTACACGCAAAGGTTTCCGGTTACGTCAGCCAAATGAAGGTGGACTTCGGCGACCAGGTGAAGGCCGGCCAGCTCATGGCCACACTCGAGGTTCCTGAATTGCTGGATGACCTCCACAACGCCATGGCAGCGGTCCAGAGAGCCGAAGCCGATCACACAGATGCCCAGCTCATCTCCACCCGCCTCGTCGCTGTCAATCAGCAGCAGCCCAATCTCGTCGCCCAGCAGGACCTCGATACGGCTGGCGCGAAAGAGCGCGTCGCCGCCGCCGCCCTCGTGGCCGCCAAAGCGGAAGTCGAAAAATACCAGACGATGGTCAGCTACACACAGATCACCGCCCCATTCGATGGCGTGGTCACGTGGCGCTATGCCGATCCCGGCACCCTTATCCAGGCAGGCACGACGTCTGACACGCAATCCAAGCCAGTCGTGCGTGTGTCCGACAACTACCGGCTCCGACTCGATTTCCCCGTGTCCGTCGAGTACGTCAAGGACATCCATTTGGGGGACGAGGTGGCCGTTCGTGTGGAATCGCTCGGCGGCAAATCGTTTACCGGCACCATCTCGCGTTTCACTCAGCAGGTGGCCGACAACACGCGGACGATGATCACCGAAATGGAAGTGCTCAACCCGAATCTCGAAATCATCCCGGGCATGTACGCCACCGTGGTGCTGAAGGTGGAGAACCGCCCACAATCTCTAGCCATTCCCATCCAGACCTCGGCCTCGGGCGGAACCACCAGGGTACTTGTCGTCAACGCCAACCATGAGATCGAGGAACGCTCCGTGACGTTGGGACTCGAAACACCCTCCAAATACGAAGTTGTCTTCGGCTTGCGAGAAGGGGATTTGGTGATGATGGGCAACCCGGCCCAACTCAAGCCGGGTCAGAAGGTCGAAACCAAAACAATTGAACCTATGGCTGCGGAATAAACATCATGCTGACCGCCGAACAATTGCAAGCCCTGCGTCGTTTGGACGCCTGTACACTGGCCAACGCCATCGAGAGATTTCAAAAGCGACTCCGCAACGAAGGATTCGCCGACAGCAGTGTGCGCTGCTTGTTTCCGCATCTTCCCACCATGGTCGGCTATGCGGTGACCGTGAAGGTTCGTGGATCGGCGCCACCGGTGGCCGGTGGCGACTACCTGGATCGGACCGACTGGTGGGACTATATCGTCTCAGTGCCCGCGCCCCGAGTGGTTGTGGTGCAGGACGAGGCCACCAGACCCGGGCTCGCGACATTGCTTGGCGCGGTCCACATCAACATCCTGCGTGCGCTCGGTGGCGTCGGCGCGGTTACCAACGGCTCCGTACGGGACATCCCGGCGGCCGAAGCCCTTGGCTTCCAACTTTTCGCTGGCAGCGTTTCGGTGTCGCACGCCTATGTACACATCGTCGAATTCGGCACGCCGGTTGAGATTGGCGGACTGAAGGTTCAGTCCGGGGACTTGCTGCATGGTGACCTGCACGGGGTCCAATCCATCCCCGTGGAAATTGCGGGCCAGATTCCGCCGGTGGCGGCGGAAATCACCGCGCGGGAGCAGGCGCTCATCAAGCTATGCCAGTCGCCGGAGTTTTCCATTGAAAAACTCCGGGCAGCGGTCAAAGAAGGGCATTAGTAAGGAGCGCATTCCCGCCATGTCACGTTTTGCTCTCCGATACCCGTATCTAATCATCGTGATCTGCCTGATCACCTGTGTGGTGGGGGTGACAAGCCTCGGGCGAATGCCGGTGGATTTGTTTCCAGCGATCCGGATTCCTGTCGTGGTGGTGGCCACGTTCTATTCCGGGATGGCTCCCGAGCAAATCGAGAATGACATCACCGGCCAATTCGAACGCATGTTCACGCTGGCGACCGGGATTGACCACATGGAATCGCGCTCGCTCACGGGCGTAAGCCTGATCAAGGTGTATTTTCAACCGGGCTCCAATCCGGACTCCGATGTCACGAGCATTGCCAATCTGGCGATGGCCAGCCTGCGTTATCTGCCGCCGGGCACGCTGCCGCCTATTGTGATGCCGTTTGACGCCTCGAGTTTGCCGGTGTGCCTGGTGACGCTCAAAGGCGAGGGACTGAGCGAGGCGCAACTGCGGGACCTTGGCCAGTTTACGGTCCGCAACCAGATGGCGGGTGTGCCGGGCGCATCAGTGCCGCCGGCCTTCGGCGGCCGGTATCGTCAGATCATGGTGTACGTGGACCCGCTGAAGCTGGAGGCGCACCAGTTGAGCGTGATGGACGTGGTGCGCAATGTGAACGACGCCAACCTGATCCTGCCGGCGGGCGACGTGAAGATCGGGCCGTACGATTACAACGTCTATGCCGACAGCCAGATCAACGCCATGCACGACCTTAACCTGCTCCCGCTAAAAACGGTCAGCAACGCGTCCGTGTTGGTGGCCGACATCGGCAAAGCCCAGGATGCTTCGCAAATCCAGGTGAACAAAGTGCGGGTCAACGGCCAGGCCTCGGTGTATTTGCCGGTATTAAAGCAGGGCGGGGATGCCAATACGATTGCCGTGGTCAACGGCATCAAACGGGTCGTTTCCAAACTGCTGGATGTGCCCAAGCAACTGGTCACCCAGGTGGTGTTCGACCAGTCGGTGTTCGTGAAGACGGCCATTGAGAACCTGATTCACGAAGGAATCATTGGTCTGGTGCTGACCGGGGTGATGATCCTTGTTTTCCTGGGCAGCATGCGGGCGACCCTGGCGGTGTTTCTTTCCATTCCGCTCTCCGCGCTGGCTGCGTTCATCGCGCTCGCGCTGGGGGGCAGCACCATCAACACGATGATTCTGGGTGGTCTGGCGCTGGCCTTTTCGCGGCTCATTGACAATTCGGTGGTGGTGCTGGAAAATATTTTTCGGCACTTGGAGATGGGTGAGTTGCCTGCCATCGCCGCCGAACGCGGCGGCCAGGAAGTGGCTTTGCCCGTTCTTGCGGCAACTCTGACTCTGGTGATTGTGTTGTTTCCGGTGACCCTTCTTTACGGTGTCAGCCGGTTTCTGTTTTCGGCGCTGGCGCTCTCGGTTGTGTTATCGCTGTTCGCTTCTTATTTCGTGGCAATGACAGTGGTGCCACTGTTTTGCGCGAAATTGATCAAGGGCCACGCGGCGCACGGGGAAGGCGAGCACGCCGCGCCAACGACGTGGGGGCAGAAGTTCAA
>CAZAQZ010000004.1:0-20260 GCA_964487175.1 uncultured Verrucomicrobiota bacterium
GATGATGATCTGGGACGGATCGGCTTGAGGATGAGATTGGAAGCGCACTCCCAGCCATCCATGGCAATTGTCCCTGCGCGTGAAACTGCGGGCCGCCACAGTATCGGCGAAAACGAAAAACCGGGTGGAATCGCCGCGCTTCTGCTGGAGGCGTCCGCGCAGCTTGGTGAACTCCTGGTCCAGCATGGAAGTCAGCCGCTGCCGGCTGACGTAGCGCTCACACGGGCCGTAGATGGCGTCGCTGACGGTCATGTCATAGGCGGACATCGTCTTGGCGATGGTGCCGGACGCGCCGCCGACCCGGAAGAACCAGTTTGCCACCTCCTGGCCCGCGCCGATCTCGGCAAACGTGCCATAGCTGCTCTGGTCCAGATTGACGTAAAGGGCCTTCTGGTGTGTCGTGCGGACCTGCGATTCCATAAGGGTATTGTGGAAGCAACCGCAATGCCTGCCAGGGCGCTCTCGCCGCCGGGCTCAAGCCGGAGCGTGATTCTGCCGATGTATTCAGTAGCGATGATTCGAACCATTTCTGTCCTCGCGGCGCTGTTCACAATCGTGGCGGCTGTCGCAGCGCAGCCGGGCTATCTCAGCACAGGCTGCCCGGCTCCGCTCCGCTTCAGCGATCCGGTGGTCCGGCGCCAAGGCGCATTGCCGCCGCTCCCCAAAGACGAGCCGGTCCCAGATTTTCCAATTCCAACCGGCGCCGAGGCGCCCTGCGCGACGGGAACCATCATTACCTCCGAACCTGTGCGCGTTCCGGCAGCCGAAGCTGCGCCGGACAATGGGCAGGGCGCGGTATCTCAGCAGATGCTGTTGGAGTATTTCCATAACGGATCCGGTGGCACCAACCACAACGCGACCACCGTCGTGCCGTTCGGGTTCATGCCGCCGGCGTCCGCACCTGCGCCTTCCAGCACGGCAGCGTATATCAGCCGGTGACGTCCATGAACCCGACTCGACGAGTCCGCCCATGGTTGCAGGCCGCGATGTTGCTTGCGGCGATATGTATCGCGACTATTGCGCGCGCGGAAGTCGATCCCTCCCTGACGCATACTCAGGACTGGATTGCGTCCTCAAATATGACATCTGCGACCGGAGCGGACATCCAGATCAAGATTGACTTGGCCCGGCGCCAGCGCGACCAGCATGATTACGGGCAGGCCTCCAAGACGCTTGTATCGATTCTGGATTCGGACGCGCCCGATGGATTCAGGCGCACCGCCCTGCTGGAGCTTGCCCTGACGGCTCAGCAGGCCAATCAGCCGGCGCGCGCCGAGCAAGTGTTTGGGCAATATATTGACCGGTTCCGTGACGACCCTAATCTGCCGGAAGTATTGCTTCGCCAGGGACTGCTGTATCGCCAAATGGGGGCGCAGGGGATGGCATTGTCGAAATTCTATGCGGTCATGACGACCATCCTGAATCTCAAACTGGACAGCAGCGGCTATTACCAGCGGCTGGTGTTGCAGGCCCAAACGGAGATTGCCGAAACCTATTACCTGCAGGGGAATTACACGGAGGCAGCGAATTTCTTCAACCGACTGTTGAAACTGGACACGACGGACCTGAATAAGAGCGAAATCCGCTTGAAGCTGCTCCACTGCCTGGAGGCCGCAGGCGAGCATGAGGAAGCGGTTCGTGGCGCACAGGAACTGCTGGCTGCCAACCCCGCCGATGCAGAGGCCCGATTCCTGTTGGCTTTGTCGTTGCAACGCCTTGGCCGCAAGCAGGAATCGCTGCGCCAGGTCGCATTGCTTCTGCAATCGCCGGAAGGCAAAATATGGAAGAAATCCGTCGGCAACGAAATCGCCAATCAACTCTACAGTGAAGGCGACTATGCCAACGCGCTAGCGATCTATGGCGACCTCAGCCAGATTGACTCCTCGCCAGGATGGCAGGTGCCGGTGCTTTATCAAATTGGACTGACGTACGAGCGGCTGCAGCAACGCGAACAGGCGGTCGCCGCCTTCTCTCAGGCCGTCCAGCACGGCGCCGCACTGGACGATAAAGCCGACCCGGGGCTGCGGGTTGTGCTTGACATGGCAGCCTGGCGGAAAAATTATCTGGCATGGCAAATTCAGGCACTGCAGGACAGCCAGGCGATCCAACCTCCTCCCGTTCCGGGCAAAGCTCCTTAAACTCTGCGCAGGCCGCCCGCGTGTTAGGCGAACATCTTGCTGTCTGCCGGGAATTGCTGGCGGTTGTCCAACGCGAGAATCGCGCCCTTCACAACACCAGCACATTCGACCCGTCGGAATTCGCTGAGGCCAGAAAAGGCTTGATTTCACGGCTCTCGCAGGCGTACAACAGCGTTAAGGAGGTTAGTTCCATCTGGCAGCAACTGGATTCGGCGGAGCGCCAGCGTCATGTCGAGCTGTCTTCTCTGATCCGGCAAAACCAGGACCTGATCATGAACGTCGTGCTTTTGGACCGCGAGAACGAGCGGGCGATGTTGCGTCGTGGACTCGTTCCGACAGCCCAGTTGCCGTCCGTCCATCGTCAGCGTCCGAACTTTGTCGCTGAGTTGTATCGCGCCCAGGGGAGCCTCCCGCAAGGAGTCAGCGATGTCGATCGAAAAAATCCTGGTGTTGGAAGATGACAAGGCGCTTCGTAAATACGTCGAAGACGCGCTCCGCGCCAAACGCTATTCGGTGTCGCCGGCCGCCTCGTTGCAGGAGGCCCGTGAATTATTGGAGCGTGATACATTCGATTTACTGGTGACCGACCTTCGGTTGCCGGACGGTATGTCCCTTGCCTTGCTGAAGGAGATCGAGGCTCGGCCCCAGCGGCCAGTCGTCGTCGTCATGACTGGCAACGCTTCGGTGGAGTCGGCCGTCGAGTGCATGCGCCACGGCGCGTTCGAATACCTCGTCAAGCCATTCTCCCTGGATCAGCTTGAGGTTGTGGTCGAAAAAGCCGAGGGCTACACCCAACTGGTCAAAGTCAACACTTTCCTCAGCCGTGAGTCCGCCTCGGACGGGCAAGGCGAACTGCTGGGCAGCAGCGCGCCGATGGAGCAATTGCGTCAACTGATTCGTCGCGTGGCCCGCACCGAGGCTACCGTACTTATCCAGGGGGAAAGCGGCACGGGCAAGGAACTAATCGCTCGCGCCATCTACAATGAAAGCGGGCGCGCCAACGCGCCGTTCATCCGCGTCAATTGTGCCGCTGTGCCGGAGAACCTCATCGAGAGCGAATTCTTTGGCCACGAGAAGGGCGCGTTCACCGGCGCGGTGAACAAACGCGAAGGCAGGTTCGAACTGGCCCATGGCGGCACGATCCTGCTGGATGAAATCAGCGAGATCTCCCCCAATATCCAGGCCAAACTGCTGCGTGTACTGCAGGAACGAGAGTTCGAGCGCATCGGTGGCACTCGTACCATCAAAGTTGACGTGCGCATCGTTGCCACGACCAACCGCAACCTGCAGGAGAGCATCGACAAGGGGGAATTCCGCCAGGACCTGTTTTTCCGCCTGAATGTCGTGCCCATCCATGCGCCGCCGCTTCGCGAGCGCCGCGATGATATCGCGTATCTGGCGGACCAATTCTTGCAACGGTTTTCGCGCAAGCATGGCGTTCGCCTGCGTGGTCTTTCCCCTCAGGCGATGCAGCTTTTGCAGAACCACTCTTGGCCGGGCAACGTCCGGGAAATGCAGAACGTCATCGAACGCGCCGTGATCTTGTGCGGCGACGGGGAGATGATCGACCCCGGTCACCTCGGAGCGTTGACTGCCGGGCCGGCCCCTGCGGCGGAACGGGCGCGCAAATCGCCGTTAGCGATCATCCAAACGGCCGAGGCAACCGAGGGAGAGTTTCCCACGATGAGTGAGCTGGAGCGACAGCACATCATGGCGGCGCTGGCACGGTGCAATAACAATCGCACGCACGCCGCGCAGTTGTTGGACATCAGCGTCCGAACGCTCCGCAATAAACTGAATGCATACAACGGCACGACCGCCATGGCTGCGGCCGAAACGGGTGGAAATTCGTAGACGAGGGAACTATTCGTCCTTGATTGATGTTTTGCTGACCGGTTCAAAAGACTTACAGGTTCGGCCCAGTCGTCGCAATGGCAGCGACGCCTGCGCCAAAAGGCCAAAGAAGTCCTGAAGAGATTGGGCTCGTCTTGAACGACGGCAGCCCGGCAATTCGAACCGTTGGGTCATTCCTTCCACTCGCCTTTGCTCTAAATAGGCAGATTCTTCCCACACCCCGCAGGCTTGCTGCTGTAAGTAATTAACTATCAGTCGCTTTTGCCATCTGGCATAGCCAAAGCTAAGCCTGAGCTTCGAGGAAGCGACATGATCGAAGCGCTATTTAACAACAACAGCTACGTTGCGGCGAAGAAGATGCTCGATGCCACGGCGCTACGTCAGGAAGCCTTGGCCAGCAACCTAGCCAACCTGGAGACGCCCAATTACAAGCGCATCGATGTGGCGCCGTCATTTACCACTGAGCTGAACCAAGCGCTGGGAGCGGGGAACACAGAGCGGATTTCGGCATTGCAGCCCAAACTGGAGGTTGATTCCACTGCCGTGGCCCAATCCCGCGACGGCAACACGGTGAACTTGGAAACTGAACTGGCCGACCTGCAGCAGAACACCCTGGCGCACGGGTTGGAAACCCAGCTCATCAGCTATCAACTTCTGCGCCTGCAAACGGCCATCACTGGTCGCACTGCTTGAGGATTGAACGATGATCAATTTTCTTCCCGGCATCAGTTCCACCACTGCAGCACTCAATGCCGAGCGCATTCGCATGGACGTAATCTCGCAGAACATCGCCAACGCCACCACCACGCAAGGCGCTGACGGCAAGCCCTACCAGCGCCAGCAGGTCGTCTTCGAAGCCGTCCTCAATCAACAGGCGGGCGATCCCAATGGCGCACAGGTGCAGCCCGTGCAAGTCGCGCGCATCGAGGCCGACAACCGACCTCCGCAGATGGTGTACAACCCCGGCCATCCCAACGCTGACAAGAACGGAATGGTTGCTATGCCTAATATCAACATCCATGAGGAAATGGCCGACTTGATCACTTCGTCACGTGCGTTCGAGGCCAATCTCGCCGTGGTCAAGAATGCCCACGCCATGGCATTGCAAACCTTGTCCATCGGCAGGCGCGTATGAGGCATTGAAATAATCCGATGAGCCCTCTTTCCTCCATCAACGCTTACCTGCAGCCCGGCGGGTTGATCCAGTTTTTACCGCAAGCCGGCCAGGCCAAGTCAGTAATCCCCGCCGCTGAATTGCAGCAGGTCGGCGACCTCATGCCCGCCACGGGCGCCTCCGGAGCGTCCTCGTTCACCGACATGCTGGGCAAGGCGGTGCAGGAAATCAGCTCCAAGCAAACTGCCGCCAATGACGCGATCAACGGATTGCTCGGCGGTCAGAATGTTTCTCTGCATCAAACCATGATCTCGATGCAGGAGGCTAGTGTGTCGTTTCAACTGATGGTCGAAGTCCGCAACAAGCTTCTCGATTCCTACCAGGAAATGATGAGGATGCAAATCTAACCTATGGGACAATCCTTCTCTCAATTGACGCGCCAGCTCGCTGCCATCTGGAAGCAGCTTGGCATTAACCAACGCCTGAGCGTCGTGCTCGCCGCTTTCGTGGTGGCGGGCGGACTCATTGCTCTTTCATTCTGGTCCAGTCGGGCTGACTACGCACTACTGTACGGCAAACTCGATGACGGCGAGGCAGCCAAGGTCGTGGCTGCCCTCGACGATGCCAAGGTGCCGTATCGCGCCGGGGCGGGCGGTTCGATCTACGTACCTTCCGACAAGGTCCATCTCATGCGCATGCAACTGGCCTCCAAAGGCATCCCGAAGGGCGACGGCGTCGGGTTCGAGATCTTTGACAAACCCAATTTCGGCATTTCCGATTTTGTCCAGCGTGCCAACTATTTGCGCGCCGTCCAGGGCGAACTGGCCCGCACCATCGGTGAGTTGGACGAGGTCGAGGCCGCTCGGGTGATGATTGTCATGCCGGAAAACCGGTTGCTGGTGGACAACCAGAAGAGGACAACTGCTTCCGTGTTCGTCCGCCTCCGAGGCAATACCGAGTTGTCGGCCTCCGCCGTCAACTCCATCCGGTTCTTGGTCGCCAATTCCGTCGAAGGCCTGCAGCCCGGCGGCGTGACCGTCGTGGACAACCATGGCACCGTGCTGTCTGGCAACGAGGATGAAGACAGCGTCGCTGGCCTGAGCACGGGACAGATGAGCAGCCGTCGCACAATCGAACAGTACCTCGGCCAGAAAGCTCAGGGGATGCTCGAAAAAGTCCTGGGCCCCGGCCAGGCTGTCGTACGGGTCGCCGTCGAGGTCAACACCGAGACGATCAATCGCACCGAGGAGAAATATGATCCGGACGGCCAGGTCGCCCGCATCAGCACCACCACCGAGGAGCAGAACAATTCCACCACCGCCAACAGTGGCGGAATCGTGGGCGTGGCTGCCAACGCCGGCACGGATTCCAATAAAACCGCTGCCGCCGCTGCCACCACCACCGCGGTCAAGCGCAAGACGACAAACAACCAATACGAAATCAACAAGAGCGTCAGCAACGTTCTGGACGCGCCTGGCGGACTGAAACGTGTGTCCGCCGCCGTGTTTGTCGCCTCCAAGACCGAAGGCACAGGCGCAGACCGCAAGACGGTGCCGCGCACCCCCGAAGAAATTGAGAAGCTTCGCAAGATCGTGCAAAGCGCCCTGGGACTGCAGCCGAACGACCCAGTCCGCAAGGACGAGATCACGCTCGAAGAGATTCCGTTCAATGACGCGTTCCCGGTCGAGGTTGCCCAGCAACTGCAGACGCAGCGGACCCACCAGATGTGGTGGGAGGTCGGACGCAACGCCGGGTTTGCCCTGCTGGCACTGGCCGTGGTGTTCATCTTCCTGCGGATGTTCAAGAAGGCGTCGGCGGAGACCGCGTCGATGGGCGTTCCAGCGGGTACGAACGGCAGCAACGGCAAAGGCCGCACTGACGAAGGCATCGTCACCGTCGAAGTTCTCAACCGTCTCATTCGCGAGAACCCCTCCAACATGAACCAGGCCGTTCGGAATTGGATGAACCACCCGAACACGCATCAGAACTAATTGCCAATGAGCACAGCAACTGCAACTCAAGATACCGCGACGGCGATGGATGTCGCCAAAATGACGCGCGCCCAGAAGCTGGCCGTGCTGTTGATCGTGCTGGGTCCCGATAGCGCTACCGAAGTGCTGCGCGGACTGGACGAACGGCAGATTTCCGACGTGACGGCGGCAATGGCGGGCTTCCCTGTGATCGACCAGCGCATCCAGCGCGATATCCTGCGGGAATTCTCGGAGATCGCCGTAACCGCTACCACGGGTCTTCGTGGCGGAATCGAGTTTGCCCGGACCACACTGGAAAAGGCGGTCGGCGCATCCCAGGCGCGTAATGTTCTTGTCCGCGTGACGCCCGGCGGCACGGCTGGCTCGCCCATACATCAAGTGGCGGAAAAGGAAGCGCGCCAGTTGTTCAACGCAATCAAATCCGAACAGCCCCAAACCGTCGCGCTCGTCACCAGTTTTTTGGACCGCAAGAAGGCGTCGGAACTGCTGGGTATGTTTGACGACGACGCGCGGGCGCAAATCGTCGAACGCCTGGCGACCCTGGAGCCCACGCCTGTATCGGTCATCGAGACACTGGGCCAGATGCTGCTCAAGAAGATTGGCACCCACACCGCTTTGCCATGCAACCAGACCGGCGGAGTGGTGCCGGCGGTCACCATGCTCAAGGCCATGCGGCGCGACGCCAGCAAAGCGTTGATCGAAGCCGTTGAAAAGCGCAACCCCGAACTCGGAAAATCCATCCGCAACCAAATGTTTACATTCGCCGACGTGGGAAAACTGGATGTGGCCGCCCTGCAAAAGGTGCTGCGCGAAGTGGATTCGCGCACGCTGGCAACGGCACTCCAGCCGGCCGACGAGGCGCTCAGGACGAAGATCCTCTCCGGCCTGTCCAAACGCGCCGCCGAGGCGATCAACGAAGAAATGGGCTTCCTCGGCAAAGTCAAGGCCAAGGACATCGAGATAGCGCAGATGGGCGTCATCGAAATCGTCCGCCGTCTCGAGTCCGAAGGACAGATCGAAATCAACGAGGAGCAATAGGACGAGCGCGATGGCGCAGACAATCCAGCTTCCCAAGCCTTTGCGCGACATTCGCAGCCTTGCCGGTGCGGTCGCGTCTCCGTCGCCACTGGATCTCGACACGCCCGATCGCGCCGCCTATGAGCGCGGACGCCGCGAGGGCGAAGAGTCTGTGCGCGCGCAATTGCTGGCGCAACGAAACGAATTTCTGGAATTGCAACGCGGAGCGCTGCAGTCCCTGCGCGACGCCATCCCGCAGGTCGTGCGCGACACGGAAACTGCGCTGATCACTCTCGGCATCGAGGCCGCGCAACGGCTGGTGGGCGGGCTGCCGGTATCTGCCGAGATGATCGAGGCGGTCGTGCGCGAGGCCTTGTCGCAGGTCGAAGATTCGGCCGAGATCACCGTCCTATTGAACGCAGATGATCTGGCGCTTCTGCAGAAGCACCAGCCGGAAGCGGGGGTCACGAGTGGGGACCATTCGCACACAGAATTCCGCAGTTCCCCCGAGGTCACTCGCGGCGGTTGCATCGTACAGACGCGCTTCGGCGTGGTGGACGGACGACGTGAAACGAAAACGGAACTTTTAAAGAAGAACCTGGTGGCATGAGCCCTCTCCCCAACAAGACCACCGCGACAGCGGAACGATTCAGCCGTGTAATCGACCGGGCGCGGACGCTTCGCGCCATCGAATCGCGCGGCCGCGTCGTCCAGCTTATCGGCCTGGTCATCGAATCTCAGGGGCCGGCCGCCGCCATGGGCGAAGTGGTGCGAATCAAGTCGGGTCGCCAGAACGACGAGACGCTCGCCGAGGTGGTTGGGTTTCGAAATCATCATTTGTTGCTGATGCCACTGGGTGAGACGCATGGCATCCACGTCGGCAGCGAGGTTATTGCCACCGGCACGCCGCTGCAGGTGCCCGTCAGTGATGCGCTGCTGGGCCGCGTGATCGATGGCTTGGGCAATCCGTTGGATGGGCGCGGCACCATACCCGCGGAAGAATTTGTTGGAGTCAAGAGTCTGCCACCGCATCCGTTGAAGCGACAGCGCATTCACGATCCGTTTCGGACGGGCATCAAATCGATCGACACGTTTGTGCCGTGTGGACGCGGCCAGCGCCTGGGCATCTTCGCCGGCAGCGGTGTCGGAAAATCGACGTTGCTGGGCATGATCGCCAGCCAAGCGGAGGCCGACGTCAACGTGATCGCGCTAATTGGAGAACGTGGGCGCGAAGTGCGTGAGTTTTTGGAAAAGGACCTGGATGACGCGGGCCGGCGCAAGTCAGTGGTGGTGGTGGCCACGTCTAACGAGCCAGCTCTGGCGCGCGTCAAAGGCGCGTTTCTGGCGATGGCCATCGCTGAACATTTCCGCGACGAAGGCAGGAACGTGCTTCTTATGATGGACTCAGTGACGCGTTTCGCCATGGCGCAGCGCGAGATCGGACTGGCGGTGGGCGAACCGCCGGCGACGCGCGGGTATACGCCCAGCGTGTTTTCGCTGCTGCCGCAATTGCTGGAACGTGCGGGGATGGGCGAGCGCGGCTCAATTACGGGCCTGTTCACGGTGCTGGTGGAGGCCGACGACATGAACGATCCGATTGCGGACGCCACCCGGTCGATTCTGGATGGCCATCTCGTGCTGACCCGCGAACTAGCCACGCAGAACCATTACCCGGCGGTCGACGTGCTGGAAAGTGTCAGCCGTTTAACGTGCGACCTGCTTAGCCCCGAACAATTGCAGTTGTCAGCCACGGCGCGAGAGTCAATGGCGATCTACCGTCGCCATCAGGACCTCATCACCATCGGGGCTTATCCGGCGGGCAGCAATGCGGGAATCGACGAAGCAATCCGTCTGCACGATCCACTTCGAAAATTCCTCCGCCAAGCCGTCAACGAGGGCTGCGAGATCGTGGAAAGTTGGGATCAGTTGCGGGTCGCGCTGGCGTGCAAGGAGAAGGCCAAGTGAAACGGTTCCGATTCACGTTGCAGGCTTTGCTGACCGTGCTCCAACAGCGGGAGCAGGGGGCCCTGGAGGTTTACGCCCGGGCTCTGGCTGAGAGGCAACGGGCTGTGGAACGCCTGCATGAGGCGCAGCGCCAATGTGAAGAGGCGTGGGAGCTGGGCCGTGACCGCATGGTGGCGGGCGCGCCAGCGGCGCATCTTTTGCAGGTCGAACAGTATTGCCGCGAGGTGAAGGAACTGGAACAACGCCGCGTCGAGGTGGCCCAGCAGGCGCAGCGGATGGTTGATGGATCCTTGGAAAAACTGATCGAGGCGCGCCAGGCGCGTGAGGCCGTGGAAAGATTCCGTTCGCGCCAGCACGATCATTACAACCACGAAGTGCGGCGCGAAGAACAAAAACTGCTCGACGATCTTGCCCAGCGCGCGGGCGTGATAAGTGAAGCGTTGTCGGGCGAATCAACCCGATGGAACTGACATGATCAAGATTCTTCAATCCAGTTGGATGAGCGCCGTCATCGGCGCCGTCATGTATCTCGGTGTGACCCTGGGCCTGTGGCGAATGCCCAAGATCGTGTTGCCACCCCGACCGACGATCGAGGCGATAACAAAAGGGGGGGCACCCTCGTGGGATTACCAAAACCCCGAGGTGGACGAAATGATCGCCGATTTGCAGCATCAAAAAGACGCACTGGCCGAACGCGAGCACCAGCTCAATGATCTGGCCGCGCGTTTGGACGCGGAACGTCAGGAAATCGTTGTTGTCACCCAGAGCGTGGCGCAAATGCAATCGCAGTTCGACCAGGACGTGGTGCGCGTGCGCGACGAAGAGACGGCCAATCTCAAACGCCTGGCCAAGATTTACGCGGCGATGTCGCCCGACGGAGCCGTCAGCATCTTCAAGGAGATGAAGGACGACGACGTGGTAAAGATCCTTGTGTTCATGAAAGACAGTGAAACCGCGCCGATCCTGGAAATGCTGGGGCGGACTGGTCCGATCGAAGCCCGGCGCGCTGCGCAGATTTCCGAACGAATCAAAGTTGCCATGTATCGAAACCCCGCGAACAAGCCATCGTAAGGACATCATGATTTCTGCCAATGCCCTGGCCACCGAGCCCGTCGCTTTGCCCGCAGCATCAGACCCCGAGCTGAGTCCGCTGCCCGCCTATAAACCCGATGGCTCATCACCGCAAGGATCGTTTGCCAATGTGATGGGGCAGACCATGGGCGGTGAAGATCCACCATCCACGACACCGTCAGCGCCCTCCAGTGCAAAGCTGCCCAAGGATAGCAAGGACGACAAGAAGGACACGGACGAAAAAAAGGACGCTTCGACGGTCCAATCGAGTCTGGCCTCCGCCGCGATGGCCGTGGGGCCTCCACCACCGCCACCGACGATGACCACGAAGTCACCTGCGACGACGACGGTGCCGAAGGTGGCGCCGGTTACGGATAAAACGGTTTCTGATATGCCTATTTCCAAGGTGATCACGGCACCTTCGGGTTTCGTGCAGACCAGTAGCGCGACCAAGGATGCATCGGCAGCGGTCGCGGAACCTGTTGTCCCAAAAGCTGCTCCCGAAGCGGCCCCAAAACCGATCCCCGGCGAAGTCCCGCAGATCAAGCCGGTACCGGAGGGGAGGGTGACGCCGGAGCCGAAAGACAAATCTTCCGGAAATGTACCGGCCAAGGCCGCAGCGTTGGATTCGCCGAAAGAAGTGCAACCCGCACCTCACGAACAAAACCAGGTAGCGACCGTGGCGCCCAAGCCGGTACAGCCCTTGCCGGCGGGCACAGTTGGCACGGGGACTGCAAAACAGGCAATCACGATGAAATTGCAGGAAAAAGTGGAAGGAAGTTCCCAAACCGCGGAGAAAAATCTGCAGGGCGGGAATTATCTTCCCAATAACGGCAAGGGTGACGGTGCTGAATCGTCGCCGCGAGGCGCGACAGCCACCGTAGCCCCATTGGGCCGTGCGTCACAAGCAGCGGCCGCCACGACCAATGCACCACTTTCCGCCCTCGGGGCAGTAAGTCCGGAAAATTCACGGCCCGTCGGGGGCGGGACGCAAGTCGAAAGCGTGCGTCCGGCGCAGATGAACCAGGTTATTGCGGACGTGACCGACGCCGCAGTGTCGTTCAAGCGCGCTGGAGCCGGCTCTGTTGATGTGAACCTGCGTCCCGACAGCAGCACTGAGATCAGCCTGCACCTGAGCTTGAACAACGGGCAGGTGGAAGTGGCGGCGCGGCTGGAGCGCGGCAGTTTCGATTCGCTGAACACGCACTGGGGCGACCTGCAACAGTCGCTAGCGCAGCAGGGGATTCGAGTGGGCCAGCTCGAACACAGTTCGTTGAATTCGAATTTACAAGGCAACCAGAACCACAACAACCAGACCGCCTCTTCACAGACGACGCAACAGGAGTTCGGCGGGCGGGAGCAGCGGTCCACCGGCCGCGCGACCGAGACATCCGAAGACCCATCGCAAGCCCGCACATCCGCGGAGCCGCAACGCGCCAACAGTCGCAATAGCGCCACGGCCACGCCTCGCGGCTGGGAGATGTGGGCGTAGAGGAGACACACCATGCAGATCAATTCCGTCAATGCGGCCAACACCACAGTAACCGACCCGACGTCAACCAGCTCGTCGTCGGACCCCAGCACCTCGCTGCCGGTCCAGACGCTCAACCAGCAGGACTTTCTCAATCTCCTGGTCACCCAACTGCAAAATCAGGACCCAATGAATCCGATGTCAGACACGGACTTCATTGCCCAGATGGCCCAATTCTCGACCTTGCAACAATCGCAACAAACCTATCAGTCGATCCAGGAACTGCAGGCCAACAACATGATCGGCTTGACCGTGAACGTTACGAACAGCACCGGGGCGTCCGATTCGGGAACAGTCTCCGGAGTATTGATGAATTCCGGCACGCCGGAAGTCCTGGTCAATGGCCAGCCCTATACGCTGAGCGAGGTTCAGAGCGTGACACCGCCGGCGTCGACCACTGCAACACCGACGTCTTCAACACCAGCGACAACGTCGTCCCAGTAACCCACAACACGAGGAGCACAAACTATGATTCGTTCGTTAACATCCGCCGTCAGTGGCCTCCAGGCGTTTCAGCAGGAAATTGACGTCATCGGTAACGACATCGCCAACGTCAACACCGTGGCCTACAAATCCGCCACGACCGACCTGGCCGACTCGTTCAGCCAGACGCTCGCCAACTCCGACCTGGGCGGCGATTCCGCGATTCAAGTCGGCTTGGGTGTGGTCACCGCCGGCGTATTCAACCAGTTCACGCAGGGCGCAATCAACCCCACCGGCGTTCAAACCGACATGGCCGTTTCCGGCAACGGGTTCTTCGTTGTGCAGGACGCCACCAACGGTGTGCAGTATGTGACGCGCGCAGGTGATTTCCACCTGGACACCAACAATTATCTGGTTACCCCGGGCGGCCTGCAAGTCATGGGCAACGTGGTGACCGGCTACGACAGCAGCGGGAAGCCGACGACGACCTTCGGTCCCATCCAGATTGCCGCCACCGCCGCAAACACGCCCTCCACGGTCGCTTCGGGGGCGACCATGACCTCATACGCGATCGACCAGTCGGGCAACGTCGACATCACAATGTCGGATGGCTCGTCGTTCGTCGGCGGCCAGATCCTGTTGCAGAACTTTTCCAACCCGGATGGGTTGATCAAACAGGGCAATAACCTCTACTCAGGCATCGCCAACGCCGGCCCCTTGGGCGGGTCCGCCACTCCGATGCCGGCGGCTGCGCAAACCAACGGCTTGGGGACTATCCAGAGCGGTTCGTTGGAATTGTCCAACGTCGATCTCTCCAGCGAATTCGCCAACCTGATCTCAACGCAGCGCGCCTTCCAGGCCAACGCCCGCATCATCACCACCAGTGATGAGATGCTTCAGGAACTCGTCAACATGAAGCACTAATCACCGCGCGGAATTCCCATGGCAACCAATACACAGGAAGCTGTCCCGGCCGCCGTTCCCTCGATCAGCGGCAATGCCGAAGAGCCACCATCCGAATCGACGTCAACGCCATCGTCGGGCGGCGGGCTCAAGGCTTGGTTGCCGCTCATCGTTACAGTGGTGACGATGCCCGCCCTGGCCTACGTCACCACCGCGTTCATTCTGATGCCGCGCATGCAAAAGGCTGTCGCGACCGCAGTGGCCGCGCAAGCCGGTCCTGCGACGCCCGTCACTGCCGCAGGAGCACCGCCCTCGGCCGAAGTAAAACCCGCCGTGGAAGCCCCGGCGCCCAAACCTAAGGAAGCCGCCAAAGACAAAGCGGGCGAGAAGGGCAAGGAGGCAGATGGACTTGACCCGGCGTTGAAGGAGCGAGGCGCCAAGATCACCACCGCAGGAAAGATGACTGTGCCAATGAACAAGATACTGGTCAACATTTCCGGTTCGATGGGATCGCGCTATTTGCTGGCGAGCCTGACGCTGGCCAGCGACAAGGATGGGTTCGGCCAATTGATCCTCAACAACGAAGCGCAGTTACTCGACCTGGCCGCCGGTGTGCTTGGCTCCAAGACCATCGCCGATCTTGAAAAACCGGAAGCCCGAACCGTAGTGCGGTCTGAACTTCAAACGGTGTTCAACAACGCGCTCGGTCCCAACACGGTGCAGGACGTTTATCTCACCGAATTTGCGATCCAGTAACGCGACCCACTCCCATGCCCAGCACCCAGGAAATGATAGAAGCCGGTGTCTCCACTTCCGTTCCGGTGGAAGGCGGCGAGGTCGCCGCCACTCCCGCGAAGGAAAGCGCACCCGCCTCTGCCGCGCCGGGAGGCACGAAGGGCCTAGGGCAGGGAGGATTGCTGCCCGAAGCTGCGCTGCGAAAACTGCGCGCGCAGCAACAGGAATTCGCCCGCACACTGGGCGCGCGATTGTCGATTTCCTTTCGGCTGGATTTCTCCGTCACTCTCGCCGGGCTCCAGACGATCAGTTTCCAAAAATTTGTCGAACGCGCCGGCATGCCGCTGCACTTCACGTTGTTCCGGCTTGACCCATTGCGCGGCATCGGCCTGCTGGAGATCCCCCCGCCGCTGGGTCTGAATATCGTCGACTGCCTTATGGGCGGCGCGGGCAAAGTGGACAACACCGCCCGTGCGCTGACCGAGATTGAGTCCGCGTTGCTGGATCAGGTATCCGATGTGGTGCTGGGTGAGTGGTGCCTGCCCTGGACATCGGTCCAGGAACTCAAACCCGCCCTGGCCGGGCACGAGATCGACGTGCGTTTTCTGAACGCGATTTCACGCGAGACGCTGATCCTGGAATTGAGCTTTGAGGTTGTGATGGGCGAATCCAAGGAACGATTTCGGCTCGGGCTGCCATACACCAGCATGGAACCGCTGATTCGACGGTTTGCCGGGGATGACGATGTCAAGGAGCCCTCGCCTGCCGCCGCCACTGTTGCGGCCATGCGTTGGAACCCGCAATTGGATGACATTGCAGTGCCGTTAACGGTCACGTGCAGCGGGCTGGAACTGACAGTGCAATCGCTGGCTGGCTTGAAGGTGGGGGACCATGTGCCGGTGGATCCCGAACAATTTACGGACGCACGAATCCAAGTCAACGGTGTGACGAAATTTGCGGGGATGCTTGGCACCAGCGAGGGACGATGGGCCGTGCAAGTGACTCGAATATTGGAGGCATGAACCGATGAGCGCAACTGCTGAATCACTTCCCAACCTGAACCTGCTTCTGGACGTCGGCGTCCGGGTCACCGTGGAACTGGGCGGCTGCCAGAGACCGATGCGAGAGGTGCTGCAAATGGCCGCCGGGTCGGTCGTGCAATTGGACAAGCCGGCGGACGCACCGGTGGATCTCTACGTCAGCGGCAAGTTGTTTGCCCGTGGCGAAGTCGTGGTGGTGGACGGACGCATCGGCATTCGGATTACGGAGCTTGTCGGAGCAAAGGCATGAAGCTCTCCAGACTGGTCCGATGGGCATTGGTGCCGATCGGCGTGGGAGGGTTTCAGGCGCTGGCGTTCGCTGATGCGGCCGGCTCGTCTGGCGGCCCAACCATGCCGGACACGGGGGTCTCGGTGCTGCGCGTGTTGGGCGCGCTGGTGCTGGTGCTTGGGATTTTTTTTGCGGCGGTCTGGATGTTCAAGAATTCGCAGCGCGTCCTGGGCCGTCCCGGTAACGGTAACCGGCTTCAGGTGCTGGAGATGAAATCCCTCGGGGGCCGCCAATCCCTGTACGTCGTCGCCTACGGACGGCAGCGGATGCTGGTCGGCTCCTCGCCATCGGGTATTGCACTGGTCAGTCAATTGCCGGAGTCGGTCGAAGACGAAGTCACCGCGCCGGGACCAAGTTTTGTCGATGCGCTGCAAAACGTGTTGCACAGGAAATCATGAAGGCCTGGAGAATCAGCTGGTTGCTCATCGCGGTGTTGCTGGTGCTCTTAGGCGACGGCGGGGCGTTCGCGCAGACAAACCAACCGGCTGCCGCCAGCGGGATCCTGCCGTTCAAGGTAAACTTCAACGTCGAAGGCGGCCAGCAACAGGACGGCGACATGGCGGTCAAGATCCTGTTCATCATGACGTTGTTGACGGTCGCGCCGTCGATCATCTTGTTGATGACCTGTTTCACGCGCATTGCGGTGGTGTTGTCGTTCGTGCGCACCGCGTTGTCGCTGCAAGGCACGCCCGCCAACCAGATCATCATCGGTCTGTCGCTGTTCATGACCTTTTTCATCATGGCGCCGACCTGGGAACGGATCAACGCAGACGCGTTGCAGCCCTATTCGGCCAACCAGATCAACAGCACTGTGGCGATGGAGCGGGCCTCGACCCATATCCGGACGTTTCTGCTGAAGCAGACGCGGCCCAAGGACGTGGAACTTTTTGTTGGGCTGGCCAAGCTCACTCCCACCAGCGTCGACCAGCTGCCGCTGCGGGTGGTGGTGCCGGCGTTCATCATCAGCGAACTTCGCACGTCGTTCCAGATGGGGTTCCTGTTGTTCGTGCCGTTCATCCTGATCGACATCGTCGTGGCCACCGTGCTGATGAGCATGGGCATGATGATGATGCCGCCCATGACCATTTCGCTGCCGTTGAAGCTGTTGTTATTCGTCCTGGTGGACGGCTGGTCGCTGGTAGTGCGCTCGCTCATTCAAAGTTTCGTCACCTGAGGATCAATGCATGGACGCGGGATTCGCAGCCGAATTGTTGAAAATGATGGTCTTTCAGGCCGTCGCGCTGGCCGCGCCGTTTTTGCTGACGGCGATGATCATCGGCCTGGCAGTCAGCCTGTTTCAGGCCGTCACGTCGATCCACGAGCAGACGCTGACGTTTGTGCCCAAGGCACTGGGTGTGATCGGCGTGCTGTTGGTCCTGCTGCCCTGGATGATCCGTACGCTGATCGAATTCACCGTTGCCGTCATCCAAAAAATGCCCCAGATGGTGCACTAAAGGAGGCGCATGATGATGCCGAGCGACCCCATCGTCTGGATGCTGGTGTTCGCGCGCATGAGCGCCTTGCTGGCGATTTTTCCGGTCTTCTCGGCAAGTTATTTTCCCGCGCACCTGCGTGTCGGCCTCGGCGCGTTACTGGCGTTTTTCACCGCGTCGACCCTGCCGCCGGTGTCCCTGCAAGGGGTTGATCTGGGTGGACTCGTGGGATTGTTCGCCATGGAAGTGTGCGTGGGATTGTTGCTGGGATTTGTGGGCCGGTTGTTGTTCTACGCGCTGGACGTGGCCGGCACCGTGATGGCCACCGAAATGGGGCTGCAGATGGCCTCCGACTTCAATCCCTTTAACGATGCGCGCTCCGGGGCGCCCGGCACGGTCCTGAATTTTCTGGCGATTGCGCTGTTCATGAGCCTGGACATGCACCACTGGCTGCTGATCGGGCTGCAGCGCACCTATGATATTCTGCCGATCGGCGCGGCGCACTTGAGCGAGGGATTGCTCACGGCGATGACCAACCGCACGACGGGTGTCTTCATAGCGGCGGTGGAAATCGCTGCGCCGGTGATCGCCGTGTCGTTTGTCGTCACGCTGGTGTTCTCATTGCTGGGCCGTGCGGTGCCGCAGATGAATGTGTTCACCGAAAGTTTTGCGTTCCGCTCCCTGGCCGGATTGATGGTGTTCGGGCTGACGCTGAACCTGATGGCCGAGCACATCACCAATTACCTGCATCAACTGCCCGAAGACATGCTGCGGATCGCGCAATTGCTGGCGAGGGGATAAACCATGGCCTTCGACCAGGGTGGAGAGAAAACCGAGCAAGCCACACCGCGAAAGCTGGAAGATGCGGCCAAGCGCGGTCAAATCCCCCGCAGCTCGGAAGTGCAGACTGTGTTTGTGCTGATGGCGGCCCTGCTGGCGCTGTTGTTTTTTGGGCGCGAATCGTGGGAGACGCTGGAGTTGTCGTTCGCGCGGTTACTGGGCCATCTGCACGATGTGCCGTTGTCGGCAGGAATGATGCAGGGATACGCCGTCGATGGCGCGTTCTTGGTCAGCCGAATCATCGGTCCCGTCGTGATTGCCTCGATCCTGGGCGCGTTGCTGGCTGGCGGTGTCCAGAGCCGGTTCAATACCGCCTCGGAAGCGCTCACCCCCAACTGGGAACGGCTCGATCCGGCCGCCGGGTTCCAGCGCGTTTTCTCCATGCGTTCGGCAGCGCCGACGGCCATCGCGGTGGCCAAGCTCGCGCTGGTGGTGGCGTTGACCTATTCGACCGTCAAGGAAGTCCTCAATGACCCCATTTTTTACACAGGCGTCAACGCGGCAAGGGTTGCCGGGTTTTTGGCAGATTCTGCCTTCAAAATTTGCCTGCGTGTGGTTGTGGCCATGATCTTCATAGCCATTGGCGACTATGGCTACCAATTTTGGCAGACCAACCGCGACCTGATGATGACCAAGGACGAACTCAAAGACGAATTCAAACACACAGAAGGTAATCCGCAGATCAAATCGCAGCAACGGCGCCGCCGTAACGCCTTCACCTTGCGCAAACAGCTTATAGAAGTGCCTAAAGCAGATGTAATTGTGACAAATCCCACACATTTGGCAGTGGCGCTTCGTTACGATAAAAAAACAATGCGCGCGCCCAAGATTGTCGCCAAAGGGGCTCGCGAGAACGCCCTGCGCATCCGCGAAATCGCCAGTCAACATCAGGTCCCAATTGTAGAGAACAAACCGTTGGCACGACTCATGTATCGGCATGGACGTGTTGGGGTGGAAATTCCCGCCCAGCTTTACGCCGCGGTGGCGGAAGTGCTGGCATGGGTGTACCGCACCAACCGGTATCGCTATTACGCGGAACAAATGGAAACGAGGAATTAACAAATGCCGACCGGCAACTCCAGACTCGGCCAGTTCTTTCGTCACAGTGACCTGTGGCTGGCCGTAGGTTTGCTCGGCACGGTCCTGTTGCTGATTGTGCCGATCCCCAGTTTCCTGCTGGATACGCTGCTGGCCATCAGCATCTCGCTGTCGTTGCTGACGTTGCTGGTGATCCTGTACCTGCGCGAGCCATCGGATTTCACGGGGTTCCCCTCCTTGCTGCTGTTCATCACATTGTTCCGGCTTTCATTAAACGTCGCCTCGACGCGGCTGATCCTGCTGGACGGGTATGCGGGCCACATCATCGAGGCGTTCGGCAGTTTCGTCGTGCGCGGCAATTACGTGGTCGGCATGGTGGTGTTCCTGATCCTGGTGCTGATTAATTTCATCGTCATCACCAAGGGCGCGGGCCGCATCGCCGAAGTGGCGGCGCGTTTCACGTTGGATGCGTTGCCCGGCAAACAGATGGCGATCGACGCGGAGTTGAACGCCGGTTTGATCAAGGAAGACGAGGCGCGCGCGCGACGGCGCCAGCTCGAACAGGAATCCGATTTCTACGGCGCGATGGACGGGGCCAGCAAGTTCGTGCGTGGCGATGCCATCGCGGCCATTCTCATCACCGTCATCAACATTCTGGGCGGGTTCGGCGTGGGCATCCTGCAGAAGGGGATGACCGTCGGCGAATCGTTGCAGCGATTCACGCTGCTGTCCATCGGCGACGGCCTGGTATCGCAGGTGCCTGCGCTGATTACCTCGACGGCGGCCGGTATTCTTGTCACGCGTGCCGCTTCGCGCGAAAGCCTCGGACGCGATCTGTCCCGCCAATTGCTGTTGTATCCTCGGGCTGTCTGGGTGTT
>CAZAQZ010000004.1:20270-23808 GCA_964487175.1 uncultured Verrucomicrobiota bacterium
ATTCATGGCGATCCTGCCGGGCCTGCCGATGACGCCGTTTTTGGTCATGGCGGGCGGCAGCGCGGCCCTGGCGTACGGATTGAAGAAGCAGGGTGCCACGACCCTGGATACAACGCCGGGCGGAGCAGGGGCGGCGACCGACGCGCAGGCCATCCGGGAGAAGACGGCCGCCGTGGCCGCCAAGACTGGCAATGCCGCCGCGGAGAAATTGGAAAACCTGCTGGCGGTGGACGTGTTGCAGATCGAGCTGGGATATGGATTAGTCGGACTGGCCGACACCCGCAAGGGCGGCGATCTTCTGGAGCGGGTGACGGGTGTGCGGCGCAATTTTGCCCAGGACATGGGTGTGATCATCCCGCCCATCCGTGTGCGCGACAACCTGCAGCTCGGCGCCAACGAGTATCGATTCCTGGTCAAAGGCGACAATGCCGCGCGCAGCGAACTGCGTCCGGGCCATTGGCTGGCTATGAATGCGACCGGCAGCAAGACGCTGTTGAAGGGATTTCCGACGGTCGAGCCGGTGTTCCAGTTGCCCGCGACCTGGATCACGGACAACGAGCGCAAGAACGCCGAAATTGCCGGTTACACGGTGGTAGACGCTTCCTCGGTGCTGGTGACGCATCTGTCGGAGGTCATCAAGCGCAACGCTTCCGCAATTCTCACACGTCAGGACGTTCAGTTGTTGCTCGATAATTTGAAGCAAACGCATCCGACCGTCGTCAACGAATTGATCCCGGCCCAACTTAACGTCGGCCAAGTGCAGCGCATCCTGCAGAACCTGCTGGCCGAAGGGGTGTCGATTCGCAACCTCGCGGGCATCCTGGAAAAGGTGAGCGATTACACGGCGGTCACCAAGAATCCCGACGAATTGAGCGAGCACGCCCGCCGCGCCTTGGGCGCGCAGATCACGCGACCCTACCAGATGGAAAGCGGCAGCCTGCGCGCCATCACGCTGGACCCGAAGCTCGAACAGGAAATCGCCAAGGGAGTTCGCCAGTCGCAGACGGAAGTCGCGCTGGTGATGGAACCGAAACTGGCGCGCCACGTGATGGACGGGGTGTCGAAGGTCATCCAGCAAATGATCGCTGCAGGCCATCCGCCGGTCGTGCTGTGCGCGCCGCACATCCGGCTCGGGTTCCGCCGCTTCTTCGAAAGCACGTTCAACGAACTGGCCGTGCTGTCATACGCGGAAATTCCGCCGCGCGTCGAAATCCAAAACGCCGCGATGATCCACTGTCTGGAGTAAGCCATGGACATCGAACAATTCATCGCCACCTCCGCCGCCGACGCGGCGCAACAAATCCGCGCCCGGCTCGGACCGGATGCCGTGGTGGTGAACATTCGTTCGTTGCCGGGCCGGCTGTTTCGCAAGCCGCGCCTAGAGGTGCTCGCGCACGCTGCGGAGCCGGCACCATCGCCCACGGGGGCTCTTCTGGACACGACGGATGAGCCGCCCGGTCAAATCGGTCAGTCTGAACAACACGAACAGATTCCGGCACCTATCCAAAGTGTTCGTTCCGTTCAAACCGACCGGCCGCTGGGCGGGCCCGGACAACGGCCGGACGTGTTTTTGGAATCGCTCGGTGTATCGCCGCTGGTCACCGAATGCATTCTCGCGCACATGCCGTTCACGCAAGCACCCTGGCTTGCCACCGATTTCAAACAGATCCGAGCGGCGCTCGCTGCGTCCTGGATCCCTCGTAAGCTGCAGACCTCGCCCTTGCACGTGTTTGTCGGCGCGCCTGGCGTCGGCAAGACCACCACGTTGTGCAAGTGGCTGACGCTTTCGGTTTTGCTCGAAGGCAGGACGGCGCGCGTGTGGCGGCTGGACGGCGCGGCCACCAACACATCGGAGGCGTTGAGCGTGCACGGTGAAGTCCTGGGTGTGCCGGTCGAGCGGTCGTGGACTGATGGGACGATCGCAGGGGACATCGGATTTGTCGATTTGCCCGGAGTCACGGGCTCGAATGCCGCGGCATTGTCTGCATTGGCCGCGCAAGTGTCCGGGTTCGGCCCGGCACAGGTGCATCTGGTCTTGAACGCCGCCTACGACACGGCCGCTTCGCTGGCGCAGGCGCAGGCGTTTGCTGCATTGCCGGTCACCGACCTGATCGTCACGCATCTGGATGAAGAACCGCACTGGTGCAAGATATGGAATCTGATGTTGGGAACAGGTTTGCCGGTTCGGTTCATTTCAGCCGGGCAAAATATTCCGGGTGAATTCATCGAAGCCAGCGCCGAACGCGTATTGGCGCGGGTTTTCCAACGAATGTAGACCGTGGCAAGTCGCCTGCTAAGTAAGAAGACGAAAATGAAATTGCTGCTGCTAATCGGAGGGCTGATCGGCTTTGCGACAGGGATCGGGCTCGGCCTGGCCCATGAAAAATCGCTGCCCTCGGCCCTTGTGCACGCCTGCATCGCCTTGTACATCGGGGCTTGTTTGATGCGCTGGTGGGGGCGGATCTGGCTGAAGGCGCTGAAGGAATCGCGAGAGGAGGACCATCGTGAGTAGGACAGCCCCCGATTGCCTCGACGCACCGCGACCGTATTCGCGCAAGATCCGGCAGCGCTACCAGGCCGTGCCCGGCAGCGCTGCGGAAGGGGAACTGGTCCGCCGACACCTGCCGCTGGTCAGAACCGTGGTGGGACGCGTGGCGATGACTCTGCCGTCGCACGTGGACGCGGACGATTTGCACAGCGCGGGCGTGATCGGGCTGCTCAACGCTCTGAGAAATTTCGACGAAACCAACGGCGCGAGCTTCGAAACCTACGCGCGCATCCGCATCCACGGGGCGGTGATCGATGAGTTGCGGCGAATGGATTGCGTCAGCCGCACGATCCGTGACAAGGCCCGCAAGGTTCAGGCCGTGATTGCGGATCTGGAACAGAAAAGGGGCCATCCGCCGGCAGAGGACGAGATCGCGGAGGCGCTGCATTTGTCGGCCACGGAATACGAGGAATTGCTGGACGAAATTCGTCCGGTGACGTTCGTGTGTTTGGACGCGGTGATCCGGGCCGATGAGACCGATGGCGCGGAGCAGTACGAGGCAGTTGCGGACTCGGGGCAGGAAAGTCCGGTGGAAACCGCATCAAAGCGGGAGCTGGCGCGGTTGATCGAACGGCGGATCCAACAGTTGCCGGACGTGCAGCGCAAGGTGCTGGCGCTTTATTATTATGAAGATTTGCGGTTGCGTGAGATTGCGCAGGCTTTTGGGGTGACCGAGTCGCGCATTTGTCAGATTCACACGCAAGCGATCCTGGCGATCAAGGCCTGGCTGCGCATCGAGGAGGCGAAGACGACGGCATGATAGTAATTATCGGGATGATTGTGGTGCTGGGCGCGGTGCTCGGCGGCTTCACGATGGGCGGCGGCAACATCGGCGCACTGCTGCACATCTCTGAATTTGTTACGATCGGCGGCGCTTCGATCGGCGCTTTGATCGTCATGTCCCCCAAGAAGGTGCTGATCGACATTTTCAAAGGCCTGCTTCAGACCCTCAAAGGCGCGCCGTACAACCGGTCGTCCTACGAAGACTTG
>CAZAQZ010000005.1:0-6589 GCA_964487175.1 uncultured Verrucomicrobiota bacterium
ACAAGCCGGCAGGAATTGCAGAGAAGAGTCGTAATCGTTCTTTGAAAATGACCGGAAGGGCGTTCCGCCTTCGCCAAGGCTTCGGCGGACAGGTCGCCGGGCAGACGACTCGATGCGATTTCGGATCAAACCGGTACCGGTTCAGTTAAGCCCAGTTAAGGCTAGTTAAGGTTTATATTTTTCCTGGAGAATCAACGGAACGGCGATTGCGAGGCCACCCGGCAGGTTTTGCCGGGAGAATCGGCGGTCAGCCGCCTGCAAAGACAGCGGAACGAGGCGGTCCAGCCATGACTTTACATCGTGGCAGAGGTTCTTTATGCT
Organism: uncultured Verrucomicrobiota bacterium; assembly: GCA_964487175.1. Taxonomy (GTDB): domain Bacteria; phylum Verrucomicrobiota; class Verrucomicrobiia; order Palsa-1439; family Palsa-1439; genus CAWFPN01. The sequence goes on from CAZAQZ010000005.1 coordinate 322, forward strand.
TCGGCAACGATATGCAGCCATTGATTTTAAGATTCTGGGGGTTCGTCGATGATCAGCTCGCGCAGCTCGGGTCGATGATCCTGTTGCTGTGCGACATCCTGAAGACGACGTTCTCGCATCGGCCGCGCTGGCGTGTGACGATCGATCAGACGTTCAAGATCGGCTGGCAGTCCCAGGCGGTGGTGCTGATCACGGGCGCATTCACGGGGATGGTGTTCGCCGTGCAGACGGGGCTCCAATTCCACAAGGTGAAAATGGACACGGCGGTGGGCGCGGTGGTGAGCGTGGCGATGGCGCGCGAACTGGCGCCGGTGCTGACGGCATTGATGGTGTCGGGGCGTGTGGGCGCGTCCATCGCGGCGGAATTGGGAACGATGCGGGTGACGGAGCAACTGGACGCGTTGCGGGCCATGGGCACGGCGCCGGTGGATTACCTGGCGGAGCCGCGGTTCGTGGCGCTCATGATATCGCTTCCGCTGTTGACGGCCGAGGCGATGGCGTTTGGAATTTACAGCGGGTATGTGGTGGCGACGACCATGCTGGGGATCGACCACGCCTATTTCGCGAGCAACATGTACAAGTTTACATCCGCCAAGGACGTGGCGAGCGGGCTGATCAAGTCAGTGTTTTTCGCCGTCTTCATCGCTCTGGTGTCGTGTTACAAGGGGTTCAATGCCGACGAAGGAGCCGAGGGCGTGGGTCGGGCGACAACGCAGGCGGTCGTGGTGTCATCATTGACCGTGTTGATCGCCAACTTTTTCATCGCGGTGCTGTTCAACATGATCATTCCGCCATGATTCAGGTTCAAGGACTCAAAAAGAGATTCGGCGCGCTGGAGGTGTTGCGCGGAGTCGACCTGGAGATCCAGGATGGCGAGACCATCGTGGTGATCGGCGTGAGCGGCGGCGGCAAAAGTGTGTTGCTCAAACATCTGTGCGGGCTGTTGAAACCGGATGAGGGCAAGGTGATCGTGGACGACGTGGACATCGTGCCATTGTCGGAGGACGAGATGGCGCCGACGCGAAGGAAATTTGGTTATTTGTTTCAGGGCGCGGCGTTGTTTGATTCGATGACCCTGTTTGATAACGTGGCGTTTCCATTGCGCGAAGAGCGGTCACTGGGCGAGGACGAAGTCACGAAACGGGTGGAGGAAGCCCTGGAAATCGTGGATTTATCTGAGGCAAAAGACAAGAAGCCGGCGGAGTTAAGCGGTGGAATGCGCAAGCGCGCGGGTCTGGCACGGGCGGTGGTGGCCCATCCCAAGTATCTGTTGTACGACGAGCCGACGACGGGTCTGGATCCAATCCGCGCCGACACGATCAACAATTTGATTTTGCGACTGCGCGACCGGTTCAAGGTGACGGGCGTGGCGGTCACACACGATATGGCCAGCGCGTATAAGATTGCCGACCGGATCGCGATGTTGCATGAAGGGGTCATTCACACCGTGGGTACGCCGAAGGAAATCCAGGCGACCACGGATCCGGTCGTGAACCAGTTTATCAGGGGCATGGCAGAAGAGCATAAGGAGGCACAACGTGGCAGCACCGCAACGGTCCATTGAAATCCGGGTGGGCATTTTTGTTTTGGTTTCCTTGCTGGTGGCGGGGGGATTGATCATCCGCTACGGCAAGTACACGCGGCTGGCGGAACGGACATATGAGATCGTGGTGTCGTTCCCCAACGTCGGCGGGATCGTGAAGGACGCCAGTGTCATGTACGCGGGCATCCCCATCGGCAAGGTGGATCGGATCGGTCTTTCCGAGGGCGGCCAGTTGTCGGTGAAGCTGACGCTGGCGATCTTTGAGGAGTACAAGATCCGCAGTGACGCGAGATTTGTCATTAACCAGTCGGGATTGCTCGGCGATCGCTACGTGGACATCATTCCTCAGAGCACGACGGCAGCGTTCATCACGCCGGGTCAGGAAGTGGAGGGCGCGACCAGTGTCGATTTGAGCGAGGCGATTCGTAGCGCGGTGGACGTGTTGCACCAGGCTGCCGGGGCACTCACGCGGGTTGACGAGGCCATCAAGCGCGTGGACGAAATGGTGTTGAGCACGCAGAACCTGTTGCATGTGAGCCAGACGATGGCCAACATCGATGAGGCGACGAGCAACGCCGTGGGCGTGACGCTGGCGTTGCGTGTGGTGGTGGAGGAAAGCCGGGCGGACTTGACGAATGCGTTTGGGAAGTTGTCATTGGCCTCCGACAACATGAGCGATGCCTCCAAGCGCGTGGAGCAGGTCGTCACTGACAACCAGGAAGACATCCGCGCGGCCATCAAGGACCTGTCCGAAAGCGCCAAGAGAGTGGACGCAATGCTCGCGAATTTGCAGAAGGGTCAGGGAACGGTCGGCAAGCTGCTGGTTGATCCATCGCTCCATGATGAACTTCTTCATCTCGTTCAGAATTGGCGCCGATATGGACTCCTGTACAAGGAGGGCAAGCCGAAGGCGGATGAGAAGAGCACAAGCAAGCCTCCCAATACGAATTTCAAGCCGTAGACCGGTCCCCAGACCCACAAGCCATACAAATCAATGGGTACAGGGCTTATCCCTTGGCCCTAAATATGCTCTTATACGTCAGCAGGACAAGGATTTATGACGCTGCTGACACTGAGATTGGTCTTCCTGTTGCTCTGCGTTTTGGGCAGTTGGTCGATTGGCCAACTGCACGAAGATTGGGCGCAACACCCTGCCATAACCGTGCTGGTGGGTATCATAGGTGGTTCGGCCGTCATCGGTTTGGATCGATTCCTGAAAGGCTTCTCGTTGCGCGGCCTTTCGGCGATCAGTTTCGGTTTGTTCATCGGCTGCGCGATCAGCTATTTGATCGGCAACTCGGTGATGTTTAGTTTCATTGACGCGGAGCCGCGGCTGGTTGCCCAGATCGTGATGTATGTGGTCTGTTCGTATCTGGGAATGGTGATCGCGTTGCGCGGGAGCGACGAATTCAATCTCGTTATCCCATACGTCCGGTTTCGCCGCGAGGACAAACCCGAACGGCTCGTGCTGCTGGACACAAACATTGTCATCGATGGCCGCATCGTGGAAGTCTGCGACACGGGATTTCTCAATGCGGTGTTCCTGGTGCCTCGATTCGTTCTGCAGGAATTACAATACATTGCCGATTCATCAGACGAAACCAGACGTTCCAGGGGGCGTCGAGGACTCGACGTTTTGAAATCACTGCAGAACAACCCGCACGTCGAAGTGAGGATCCATGAGGAAGACGTGCCCACCATCGCGGAAGTAGACAACAAACTGATCTACCTGGCCAAGACGATGCACGCGGAAATCCTCACCAACGATTTCAACCTCAACCGCATCGCGGAATTACAGCGCGTCAAGGTGCTCAACCTCGTCGAACTTGCCAAGGCCCTGCGCCCCGTCGTGTTGCCGGGCGAAAAACTCACCGTTAAACTGGTCAAGGAAGGCCGTGAGGCCGATCAGGCCGTTGCCTATCTCGATGATGGGACCATGATCGTGGTCAACCACGCCCGACGCCTGGTTGGCCAGGATCTCGAGGTCACCATCGAGAGCGTGCTACAAACCTCCGCAGGCCGCATGGCCTTTGGCGAACTCACGGACAGGGCTCAACCGGCTGTGCTTCGCACTTCCCCCGAACTTGCGCCGTTGAACTAGGTTCTGTTACTCTGCGGCGCATGGTCACCGCCATTGTCCTGGCGGCTGGCCGCTCGACGCGCATGGGCGGCGGCCCCAATAAACAGTTCATCAATTTGCTCGGCAGACCGTTGCTGTGGTATTCACTCGATGCCTTTGAGCGTAGCACGTCGGTGGATGCCGTGGTGGTGGTGCGCCGTCCCGATTACGCCGGACAAGCGCAGCAAATCGTCCAGGTGTCCGGTTTCAAGAAAATCGTGGCGCTCGTTGACGGAGGCGTCGAACGCCAGAACTCAGTCTGGAACGGCTTGGAGGCCTGCGATGCCGCGACTGAAATCGTTGCCGTCCACGACGGCGCTCGTCCGCTGACAACGCCCGAATTAATCGAAGCAACCGTTGCCAGCACGCGCAGCCACGGCACGGGCATCGCCGCGACAAAGATCGTGGACACAATCAAGGAGGCGACCCCGGAGCGAACAGTCGAGCGGACGGTCGACCGGACGAAATTGTGGGCCGTGCAGACGCCGCAGACGGCCCAATTTCGCTTGTTGCGCGAAGCGTATGGACTGGTTTTGAAGAAGAACCTTGTCGTCACCGACGAAGCGGCCGCAATCGAATTGCTGGGCCGTCCTGTCCATCTCGTGGAGACGTCATTCCTGAATTTGAAGATCACGACACCCGCAGATCTCGCCGTCGCTGAGGCATTGCTTCGGAAGCGCCAGTGATGTTATCCTCCACGGCTCTATGAACCGCGTGGGAATCGGGATTGACGTTCATCGTTTCGCGCCGAACCGCAAACTGGTCATCGGCGGTGTGCATATTCCCTATGAACTGGGCCTCGAAGGCCACAGCGATGCCGACGTGCTCGTGCATGCCATTGCCGACGCCTTACTGGGCGCGGCTGCGCTGGGGGACATCGGGAAGTTTTACCCCGATACGGACATGCAATGGAAAGACATGAACAGCATGGTCATCCTGCGCGACGTGGCGGAGAAATATCGGTCCCTCAAAATCAGGATTAACAACATTGACGCCGCCATCGTTGCCCAGGCGCCTAAACTTTCGCCGCACATCCGCAATATGCAGGAAATTATCAGCGCCAACCTGCGCATCACACCTGAGCAGGTCGGCATCAAGGCAACGACCAGCGAGTTGATGGGATTCACCGGCCGCAAGGAAGGCATCGTGGCCATCGCGATGGTCTCCGTGGAGATGTAACCCGGCATGGCTCTTCAATTCTTCAATACGCTGACGCGCCGCAAAGAGGAATTCGTTCCGCTCGACGCGATCGAGAAGAAGGTCGGCATGTACACCTGCGGGCCGACTGTTTACAACTTCGCACACATTGGCAACCTGCGGGCTTTCACGTTTGAGGACCTGCTGCGCCGGTACCTCGAGTACAAGGGGTTCCAAGTGAAGCACGTGATGAACATCACCGATGTCGAGGACAAGATCATTCGCACCGTGCGCGAAACGGGTAAATCTCTCGGGGAAATCACCGATCTGTACACGGCGGAATTCTTCCGCGACCTCGATACGCTTAACATCAAGCGCGCCCACGTCGTGCCGCGTGCCACCGAAACCATTCCCGACATGATCCGGTTGATTGAGACGCTGATCGCGAAGGACCACGCGTATGTCAGCGAGGACGGCTCGGTCTATTACTCGATCAAATCGTTCAAAGAATACGGCAAGCTGGCTCATCTCGACATCGACAACCTGAAATTCGGCGCGCGCGTCAACCACGACGAATACGACAAGGAACACATCGCTGATTTTGCGTTGTGGAAGGCGTGGGATGAGGCGGATGGTTCGGTGAAATGGGCATCGCCGTGGGGCGTGGGCCGTCCCGGATGGCATATCGAGTGCAGCGTGATGAGCATGAAGCACCTCGGCGAGACGTTCGACATCCATTGCGGCGGCGAGGACCTGATTTTCCCGCATCACGAGGACGAAATCGCCCAGAGCGAAGCTGCCACGGGCAAACCGTTTGTGAAATACTGGCTGCACAACGCGCACCTACTTGTCGAAGGCAAGAAGATGAGCAAATCTCTCGGTAACTTCTTCACGTTGCGCGATCTGCTGGCCAAAGGATGGACCGGACGCGAAGTGCGCTACCTTCTGATGAGCGCCCATTACCGGGACCCGCTCAATTTCACCTTTGACGGCCTGCAAGGCACGCGCTCGGCGCTGCAGCGCATGGATGAGTTTCTGTTGAAGCTGCAGGAGGTCGTTTTATCCGCGACCGTTAAGACGGACAGCCCAAATCAGCTTCTGTCTCAATTTGAAACGGCGCTGGATGACGATCTTAATATCAGTGGGGCGCTGGGCGTGTTGTTCGAATTCATCCGCGAAGCCAATAAACGATCCGTCACACCCGAGGAAGCCGCTGCCGTTCTGTCTGCATGGAGGCGCGTTGATACAGTCCTGGGTTTCGGGATTCCAACAAGGGCCGAAGTGCCCGCCGAAGTCCAGCGACTCGTTGGTGAACGCCAGTCCGCCCGCAAAGCCAAGGATTTCAAGCGTTCCGACGAAATCCGCGATCAACTCACCAAACTCGGCTGGAGCATCGTAGATACGCCGCAAGGCCCAAGAGCAAAACGGCTCTAGCCTTCACCACGCGTAGGCTTTAGGGGCTTCGCCGC
>CAZAQZ010000005.1:6599-22430 GCA_964487175.1 uncultured Verrucomicrobiota bacterium
CCAACGGGGTGTGCAGTGTCGAAAAAGGACCCGTCAAAATCAGAGTACGTCGCGCAACTTGGCAATGGGTTTCCGAGACTTATCGAGTGTGCGGATAATCTTGTGCGCGTGGTCGATCCAATCAGGCCACAACTCCAGGAAAAGATTCCTAAGAATGAAACTCGGGCACTCGGGATCGCCGTCACGTACATCTTCGTAACTGCGTATAAGACGTTTCAATCACTGCGCAAAGTATGCGAGCCACCCGACTCGTGGGGACAACAAGCGCTGGTCTACTCACGCATATTGTTTGAAAACTATATTACGGTGCGGTGGATAGCTGCTGATCCCAATGTACGGGCCACGCAATTCGTGAAGTTTGATATTATTTCGCAGATCCAAGGGTTCTTCATTACTGGGGGCTTGGATGAGAGCTTTGTAAAAGGCGGCACTCCACTTTCGCCGTCACTATTACGGTTGCGTACCAAGTTCCTAGAATTGTTGCCGCTTTATGACATAGACCCAACCAGCGTCCGTTCAAGAAAAGACATCCTAAAGCTTCGATGGACGAAGAAAGAACTTTTCGGGATGATTTCGGATTTGGCTGAACCCAAGCTGCTTGCGGATTACGAAGCGCTTGGAACATTTGGTAATTCCGTCGTCCACTCAACACAATTCTCGGCAAGGGCTAACATCACGGAGGATCTGCGATTTAACTTTGAGCCTGATCCCTACTTGGCGGCAGTCGCTCTCGGCTACAGTGTTGGTCACTTCGGCGATTTGTGCTTTCTGCTGGACCGGTTCTTGGCTCTTGGATTGAAAACTAGACTCGAAGAAATACTTCATCAATGGGGCGAGATCGGAGCCGCGTTGGGAGTAAGCCAGGATAGTAGGTGACGACGCAAGGCAGCGTTCCCACTACCGAGTTAATCAGTATCCGTTTCGGCAACCTAGGCGCCGTGCCAGTCCTCACCACGCGTAGGCTTTAGGGGCTTCGCCGCCGGGGCCGGGCCAGATTTGGTCGAGCTTTTTCAATGTGTCGGGGTTGAGTTTTAGTTTGAGGGCGCGCAGCGAGCCCGTCAGTTGTTCCATCGTACGCGGGCCGACGATAGGTGACGTGACAACGAGATTGTGCAGCAGCCAGGCGAGGGCGACGTCGGCGGGCTCTTCCTTCAACTTCCTGCAGAGCGCCTCATATTTCTCAACCTGTGGGCGATGACGTTCGAGGTCCTCCTGATGACGTTTGTCGGCGTGACGGCCGGGACCTTTCTTGCGGAGAATGCCGCTGAGTAAACCACCGCTGAGCGGGCTCCACGGAATCAAGCCGACTCCGTAAGCGCGGCAACAGGGAATGACCTCGAGTTCGATGGTGCGGGCGGCGAGACTGTAGATGCTTTGTTCGCTGACGAGGCCGAGGAAGTTCCGATGCGCGGCGATCTGGTTGGCGGTGGCGATGTCCCAGGCGGCGAAATTGCTGCTGCCGACGTAGAGAATCTTGCCTTCGCAGACGAGTTGTTCCATGGCCTGCCAGATTTCGTCCCATGGCGTCGTGCGTTCGACGTGATGCATCTGGTAAAGGTCGATGCAGTCGGTTTGCAATCGGCGCAGGCTGCCTTCACAGGCCTGCTTGATATGACGGGCGGAAAGACCGCGATCGTTCGGGCCGTCACCCATGTCGCCGAAGCATTTCGTGGCGAGGACAACCTTCTCGCGTCGGCCACCGCCTTGTTCGAACCAGCGTCCGACGATTTGTTCGGTGAGGCCTTCGCCTTTCTTCCAGCCGTACACGTTGGCGGTATCGAAGAAGTTGATACCGAGGTCGAGCGCCTTGTCCATGATGGCGAAACTGTCGGCTTCTGTGGTATGCCAGCCGAAGTTCATCGTGCCGAGGCAAAGGGGGCTGACCTTGAGTCCGGTGCGTCCAAGAGGGCGGTAGTTCATGCGCCTAGTATGCGCGAGGGACGGCGGGTTGACAAGCCGCGAGCATTGTGGTGTGTTAGTCCGGCCATGATTGAGGAACTGAAAGACCGTTTGACCAGCCTCCACGAACGCCATGAAGCGTTGGGGAGGTATCTTTGACGTCGCCAAACAACGAAAACGGCTGATCGAACTCGAAACGATCATGGCCGGCTCAACCTTCTGGGCCGACAAGGACAAAGCCCGCACCACCCTCGACGAAGCGACCATCATTCGCCGCAAGCTCGACACGCTGGCGGAATTGGAACGCAAGATTTCCGATGCCAATGTGTTGATTGAACTGGGCGAGGCCGAACCCGCCATCGCCGCTGAGGTGGACGCGGCGCAGAAACAACTCGACCAATTCGAGTTGCAGAACCTCCTCGGGGCGCAGCACGACAAGTCCAACGCGATTTTCAGCATTCACGCCGGCGCGGGTGGCACGGAAAGCTGCGATTGGGCGGATATGCTGTTGCGGATGTATCGCCGCTGGTGCGACAAGCGTGGATTCAAGAACGACATTGTGGACATCCAGCCGGGCGACGAGGCGGGCACCAAAAGCGTAACATTATTGGTTACTGGCGACTACGCCTACGGCTACCTCAAAGCCGAGCGCGGCGTGCACCGGCTGGTGCGCATCTCGCCGTTCGATTCCAACAAGCGGCGGCACACGACGTTCGCGTCGGCGGACGTCGTTGCGGAAATTCAGGACGCCGAAGTGGAGATGAAGATGGAGGACGTGCAGATCGACACGTTTCGCTCCGGCGGACGCGGCGGCCAGAACGTCAACAAGGTTGAGACGGCAGTACGCATGACGCATTTGCCCAGTGGAATCGTTGTTCAGTGCCAGAGCGAACGTAGTCAGCATCAGAACCGTGAACTGGCATTGAAGGTGTTGAAGTCACGCCTGTTTGAAAAGCAGCAGGACGACAAACGCGCCGCGATGGAAAAATTTTACGGCGAGAAGGGCGATATTGCCTGGGGTAACCAGATTCGAAGTTATGTGTTTCAGCCCTATCGCATGGTGAAGGATTTACGCACCGGTTACGAAACCAGCGACGTGCAAGGTGTGATGGACGGCGATCTCGACCCGTTTATCAATGCCTGGCTCAAAGCCGGCCAACCCCGCACGCGCCAAAGCGCCCTGGCGGAAATCGATAAGGAATGAGCATTCTGGACAAGATTGTGGTGGAAAAGCGGCTGGAAGTAACAGGCCTGCGTCCACAAGCCAGCAGAATTAAGCAGGCAGCCGCATCACGAAAAGACTATCGCGATTTTGCGGCCGCGCTACGCAAGAAAGATGCGGTGTCGTTAATCGCGGAGGTCAAGAAGGCGTCGCCGTCCGTGGGGGTGATCAAGAAGGACTTCGACGCCATCGCCATCGCGCGTGAATATGAAGCTGGCGGCGCATCTGCCTTGTCCGTACTGACCGATGAGAAGTTTTTCCAGGGCAAGATCGGTTACTTGCAGCTCATTCGCGACGCAGTGAAGCTCCCATTGCTGCGGAAGGATTTCATCATTGATGAATTGCAGATTTACGAAGCCGTGGCGCACGGTGCGGATGCGGTGTTGTTGATCGTGGCGATTCTGGACGACGCCAAGCTCAAGGATTTCCGGGCGCTGGCCGAGCATCTTCGCTTGGCCGCATTGGTAGAAGTGCATGATGAAGCCGAATTGGACCGGGCGGTGCAGGCTGGCGCGGCGATTATTGGAATCAACAATCGCGACTTGCGCGATTTTTCCGTGAGCCTGGCGACAACCGAATCACTGGCAGCGAAATTACGGCGAGGAATGTGCGCGGAGCGGCTGATCGTCGCCGAGAGCGGCATTAACGCTCGCGCAGACGTACAGCGCGTACGTCAGGCCGGTGTGGACGCGATTCTCGTCGGCGAGGCACTGATGCGGAGTGGCGACATCGCCGGGAAAGTTAAGGAATTGCTCGGCTGATGGGTGTGAAGATCAAAATCTGCGGCATCACGAACAAGGCGGACGCGCAACTTGCGGTTGAGCTAGGAGCGGACGCGTTGGGTTTCATTTTTTACCAGAAAAGCCCGAGGTACATCAAGCTGACCGACGCGGCGAACATCTGCAACGCGCTGCCGCCGTTCGTCGCCAAGGTAGGCGTGTTCGTGGATGAATTGGAATACGAAATCGAGAAGGCCTTGGGCGAATGCTTGCTCAATGCGCTGCAATTCCATGGCGACGAACCGCCGGGATTTTGCCAGAAATTCGCCGCCAAATCCATCAAGGCCATCCGGATGCGCGATGACAGTTCGCTGACGCTGGCTGCGGAGTACGATGTTGACGCGCTGCTGTTGGATACTTACAGTGACTCAGAGCGAGGCGGGACGGGTAGGACGTTCGACTGGTCGCTGGCGATCAAGGCGAAGGAAATCGGGCCGCCGATCATTTTGTCGGGCGGGTTGACGACGGTCAACGTCCAGGAAGCGATTCGCAAGGTGCGCCCGTATGCGGTGGATGTGTCCAGCGGCGTCGAGCGCGAGCCCGGACGGAAAGACCCGGAGAAACTGCGGAGATTTATCGAACTGTGTCGAAGCACCTGACAACTGTACCTGACAAGGGCGGTCATTTTGGCCCATACGGAGGCATGTTCGTGCCCGAGACGCTGATGGCGCCCTTGCAGGAGCTCGCTCACGAATACGAGAAGGCGCGCCACGACAGGAAATTCCGCGATGAGTTGGATTATTACCTGCGCGACTACGCGGGACGTCCGACGCCGCTTTATTTCGCCGAGCGCATGACGGAGTATCTGCGCGGCCCGAAAATTTACTTCAAGCGCGAGGACCTGCTGCACACCGGTGCGCACAAGATCAACAACACCATCGGCCAAATCTTGCTGGCCAAGCGCATGGGCAAACGCCGCATCATTGCCGAGACGGGTGCGGGTCAACACGGTGTCGCGACTGCGTCGGTGGCGGCGATGTTCGGCATGGAATGCGTGGTGTACATGGGCGAAGTGGACATGAAAAGGCAGGCGCTTAACGTGTACCGCATGCGTTTGCTCGGTACGGAAGTCCGCGGCGTTTCCGCCGGCCAGAAGACGCTCAAGGAAGCCATCAGCGAGGCGATGCGGGATTGGGTGACCAACGTGCGCACGACCCATTATATCCTCGGCAGCGTGCTCGGCGCGCATCCGTACCCGATGATGGTGCGCGATTTCCAGAGCGTGATTGGCCGCGAGGCGCGCCGGCAGATTCTGGAGAAGGAAGAGCGGTTACCGGATGTGCTGGTGGCCTGTGTCGGCGGCGGGAGCAATTCGATCGGACTCTTTCACGCCTTCCTCGGCGACAAGGACGTGCGGATGGTCGGCGTCGAAGGGGGTGGACGCGGCATCAAACCGGGCGAGCACGCGGCACGATTCCAGAAGGGCGGTTCGCTGGGAGTGTTGCAGGGCACGCGGACGTTTGTGCTGCAAGACGACGATGGGCAGATTATGCTGACACATTCGGTGTCGGCAGGACTGGATTACGCGGCGGTCGGGCCGGAGCATAGTTATTTGCGTGACTTGGAGCGAATTGAATACACTTACGCCACCGACGATGATGCATTGGAGGCGTTTCAGTTTTGTTCGCGGGTGGAAGGAATCATTCCAGCGCTGGAGTCGGCGCATGCGGTCGCATACGTGATGAAACACGCCAGGAAAATGCGAAAGTCCGAAATTGTGGTGATCAACATGAGCGGTCGCGGGGACAAGGACGTCAATCAGGTCGCCGCACTGCTCAACCTATGAGGCCGTATTTCCGATGCCGACATTGCAAAAAACGTTTGGTTCCGCTGGTGCATCGGTTGTCGCATCATATTTGGGGGCGAGAACGTGTGTGTCCGAAATGCGGCAGGATCTGGCGGCTTGGCGCAACCGCGTATCCACTGCTGATAGCGTCGGGAGTCGTGGGCGGGATTGTCTTTCTATACATCGCGCGCGGCTGGTTCAAGCCGCCCGAAACGGATATTCTGGTTTGGGGGCTGTGGCTGCCATTGTACGTGTTTGTAATCTGGCCCTCAATGTTTGCACTATTGGGCAATGGTCGGTTAAAGTGAGCGCATTATGAGGTCAATGACAGGATATGGTCGCGGCGAGTGCGTGAAGGACGGGTTCAAATTCACGATCGAGTTGAATTCCGTCAATCGCAAACAAAGCGACATCACGATCAATTTGCCGAAAGAACTGGCCCAATTGGAACCACGCGTGCGCGACATCGTCAACGCCGAACTGTCTCGCGGGCGCATCAACGCCGTTGTCGCGTACCATCGTGGGGCCACGTGCGCGGAGGAACAGGTTGAACTCGACGTCACCCTCGCCAAGGCGTACTACAGCGCGATCCAAAAGCTGCAGAAACAAATCAAGTTGGATGGCTCTCTAACGCTCGACACCATTTTGCGCGCTCCAGGCGTGATGAAGATGGCCGAGACGACGGTGGACGCGGAGGCGATCTGGCCAAGTGTAGAAACCGCTCTGCGCAGGGCTCTCGGGCAATTGATCAAAATGCGTGAGAAGGAAGGAAAATTCCTCGCTACCGACCTATCGAAGCGCCTGGATATTCTTGCCGCGGGAGTCGAACATGTCCGCAAGGCCGCACCTGAGACGCTCAAGCGTTACCGCGACCAATTGCACGCGCGCGTGAAGGAATCGGGCCTCAATGTGCCGATTGACGATGATCGATTGATGAAGGAAGTGGTGATTTTCGCCGACCGCTGCGACATCTCCGAAGAACTGACTCGGCTGGGCAGTCACCTGATCCAATTTCGTGAGCAGATCGCGTCCGGCGAGCCGGTCGGGCGCACGCTGGATTTTCTCGCGCAGGAGATGAACCGAGAGATCAACACGATCGGGTCGAAGGCCAACGCGGCGGACGTTTCCCAGCACGTTGTCAAGATGAAGGCGGAACTGGAAAAGATCCGCGAGCAGGTGCAAAACATCGAATGAGCGATTCCGCACGGTCACGGCCTGGCTTAATCATCGTGGTCTCCGCGCCTTCAGGCGGCGGCAAAACCTCCCTTTGCCAGAAGCTGTTGAACTGGTCGTCCAATCTCGTCTATTCCGTCTCGTGTACGACGCGCCCCCCGCGCGCGGGCGAGGAACACGGGCGCGAGTATTTTTTTCTGACGTCGGAGGAGTTTGAAAGGAAGATTGCGGCAAACGAGTTTCTCGAGCACGCGAAATACAATCGATACTGCTACGGCACGCCGCGGCCCTTTATCGAGCAACAGCTCGCCGACGGCAGGGACGTGCTTCTGGACATCGAAGTCCAGGGCGCGGCGACGATTGCCAGCCGTGTCCGCAATGGCGGCTTTGCTTATCCTGAGGCATTGGTGCAAGTTTTTCTGATGCCGCCTTCGATCGAACTGCTCGAACAACGTCTGCGGCGGCGCGGCACGGACGATGATGCGACGATCAAGCGCCGGTTGGCAATTGCGGTACAGGAAATGGCGCACTGGCGCGACTATGATTATGTCATCGTCAGCGGCCACCTTGATGATGATTTCGAGCAGGCCAAGTCGATCGTCATCGCCGAGAAGCGCAAGACGCAACGGTTTCCGAAGGACTTCAAACAATGGCAGCAAAACACACTATCATTCTAGGCATCACGGGCTCGATTGCGGCGTACAAGGCGGCGGATTTGGCCAGCAAGCTGAAGAAGCTCGGCCACGAGGTGTTTTGCGTGATGACGCGCGACGCCGCGCATTTCATCACGCCGCTGACACTTCAAACTCTGTCGCAACATCCCGTCACGATGGATTTGTTCGAGGAAGGGGAAGGAGACTGGCGGCCGAGCCATCTGCAGTTGGCCGACACGGCCGACTTGCTGGTCATTTCACCGGCAACGGCGAACGCGATTGCAAAGTTGGCTCACGGGATCGCCGACGACGCGCTCAGCACAATTGCACTGGCGTTGCATCCTGAGGCGAAAACGCTGGTCGCTCCCGCGATGAACGGCAAGATGTGGTTGCATCCCGCCACCAAAGCCAACGTGAAGCTGCTGGAAACGCGCGGCGTCCAGTTTATCGGCCCGGAAAAAGGATTGCTGGCCTGCGGCTATGAGGGCATCGGCCGCCTCTGGAACGTCGATTCCATCGTCGATCGCGTCCAGAAACTCCTACGCTGACCTGTGAAAGAGCCAGGCTCGCTGCGGTTTTTGATTACGGCGGGGCCGACCCGGGAGTTCATCGATCCCGTCCGGTTCATTTCCAATCGCTCGTCAGGAAAGATGGGCTACGCACTGGCAGAAGCTGCGCGGGCTGTGTCGCCCCATGTTGTGCTGGTGAGTGGTCCGACCTCGCTGCCACGTCCAAAAGGCGTCGAATTTGTTTCGGTGACAACGGCTGAAGAGATGGCTGAGGCGGTGCTGCCACGGTTCGAACAATGCGATGTCGCGATCATGTCGGCGGCTGTCTGCGATTTTCGTCCCGCGAACACTGCTGCGCTTAAGATCAAGAAGGCGACGTTCGACGGAATACTGAAGCTCACGCCGACAGTCGATATCCTGGCGAAACTGGGGACACTCAAAGAAGCGCAGATTTTGGTCGGATTCGCAGCCGAGACTGACAATCTGGAGCGTAACGCGCTCGACAAGCTGAAGCGCAAACAGCTCGACTTGATCGTGGCCAACGAAGCAACCGCGTTCGAAGCGGACACAAATACAGTCACGTTGTTTGGCAGTGATGGAGAGCCGGACCACTTGCCAGAGATGTCCAAGGGTAAGGTCGCCGAGGCAATTATCCAGCGGCTGCTGCAGCTGCGTCGCTAACGATCGTCGCGTTTCTTGGTGAGCACGGCGCGAATCCGCTCGAAGCGGCGGTCGCTCCGAAGATTCTTGAGGTCGGGGTCCTTGTTTAGCCATTGAGCGTCGGTGTAGCCGAGTTTGAGGGAGCGTTTGAGAGCGGCAAAAGCCTCATCCAGCCGGTTCATGATCGAGTAACTGCAGGCGAGATTGTAAAACACGAGCGGATTCTGGGGACACAGTTTCGCGAGCCGTTCGTCGATTTGCAGGCCCTTCTCCCATTGCCCGGTCTTGGTGTAGGCATCGCCCAGGACCTGCAGCGCCTCGATGTAATCAGGGTCGCGATGCGCAATGCCCTCAAAGAAGCGTATCTCAAACGCCACATCCTCTTTGTGGTGCTTCGTGGGAGGTGGCTTTTGTTCACGCAGTGAGATCATGGTAAATTCACCGCACTTCGTAAATCACGATTCCGGATAACAATTTAGGATAGAAATCTGTGCTTTTTTGCGGCATGCGCGAATGCGCGTCGGCGATCGCCTTCACGTCCTCCACCAGCGTCGGATTCAGGAGGAACGCGAGCAGCGCCGCACCGCGTTGTACTTGTTCTGACGCCTTCTCGGGTTCCCGCCAGTACGTCACGTTTGACTCCTCTCGTAACTTGACCTCGTCGATGCCCAATAATGCTTCCAAAATGACCACATGCAGGATGGCCACATCCAACCTATCCCACAAGGCGGGCTTCTTTGCAAATAGGGGACGCAATTTATCCGGACTTTTTGGTCGCAGCAGCGCAAACCCCTCGGCATCACGCATGCCGATCACGTGCTCGCCGCCATTCATCGCCCGCAACAAATTCTCCAGGGACGACTGCGGCTCAACTGAAAACTCCTTCGTGAGCAATGCACGGAACTGTTTCTGATCGTAGCCCGATAGATTTGCCACGGTGCGGTGCGTGGGCAACACCACCAGGCCCGGGTCAGTCATATCGACGAGGGTGGCCATTACAAATTCGGAGGGCGCACTCGGGTCGGTCTTGCCCGCCGCCGTGCGGCATTCATCGCGAAACGCGAGCGCCGTTTCGTAGCGATGATGTCCGTCCGCGATGTAGAACTTCTGTTCGCCCACCGCTTGTCGAATCGCCTGGATGGTTTTCGGATCCGTGATCTCCCACAGCTTGTTCATCACCTGATAATCATCCACCAACTGCATCGTCGGGTCACCGAGTTTGCCGAGAATGTCAGGCACCGAGCGTCTCGGTTCGGGGTAAAGCATAAAAATCTGGCCCTGTTGCGAACCGACCGCCCGCAAGAGTGACATGCGGTCGGCTTTCGGCTTCGACAACGTATGCTCGTGCGGCAGGATTTGGCCTTCGTCCCAGCGGTGCAACCTTACGCGCGCGATCAACGCTTTGCGCGTGAGTGCTTTGCCTGCACCGGCAGGGGAGGTGAACGTTTGTTCCAGATAATAGAAGGCCGGCAGGCTCGTTCGCTCTAACACTCCCTCGCGCAGCCAAGCCTGATACAGGTCGCGTGCGCGGGCGTATTTGTTGCTGGTTGCGGTGTCGCCGGCTTGTTCCTTACCGAGCTCGATCTGCACCAGATTAAACGGCGAGAGCTTCAAATACTTTTCGCGCATCTCCGGCGTGATCTTGTCATACGGCTGCGTCAGAACGTCGGCGGGCTTGACCCGCTCGGTATTGTAAAGGACGCCTCGAAATGGTTGAATTTCCGGCATGTCGTTTTTCCCTTTGACTCACCCCCCCGATAGTATGAAGTGGCGCCCGACGCGTCAAGCGCCGCGCAACGAAAGAATGGAAGGGTGGAAGAACGGGACAGGACAAATCCGCTCTATGCGTGCGGTTCCTCGGGCTGGCCATCGATATTAGTGGGAGGGGGAGTCCACTGGATCGCTACGGTCATCTTCTTTATGTTCCCAGAATCAATCGTCAGCTTCGCGTCGAGGGACTGCTCCACGCTTTTAGGCACTGGAACGATCAGGCTCCGGTTGCACTTGGGACATTGAATAAAAAGGCCCACTCCTGCCTCGTCGATCACGATGCCTTGCCCGCACGCCTGGCAATTGAACAGAATATCCATTGCGTTAACCGTCCCGTAAATCATACCAGCTTCAACGACGATTTACCACCCAAATTGCCGCTGATAGTTTTGGTCCCACCGCGACAGTACCAATTTCTGTCGCGTGTAGAACATGACCCCTTCCGTTCCCTGGACGTGGAGGTCGCCGTAGAACGAGCGGTTCCATCCCGAGAAGGAAAAGATCGCCATCGGCGCGGGTACGCCCACGTTAACGCCGATCATGCCGCATTGGACTTCACGGGCGAACTGCCGCGCGTAACGGCCGCTGCCAGTGAAAATAGACGCGCCGTTGCCGTAACCGCTGTCGTTGGCCCACTGAATGGCTTCTTCGAGTGACTTTGCACGAAGAATAGACAAGACCGGACCGAAAATTTCCTCGCGTGCGATGCGCATGTCGACGTTGACCCGGTCAAAGAGAGTTGGGCCGATGAAAAATCCGCCGTTACCCTGCTGCGTGCGGCCATCGCGTACGAGCGATGCGCCCTCGGAAAGGCCTGTCTCGATGTATCCGCGTATTCGGTTGCGGGCAGCGTCGTCAATCACAGCTCCCATCTGCGCTTTCGGATCGTCGCAGGTATTGCCGAGTTTCAAATGGTCAATGGCTTCCGCGACGCGGCGCTGTACGCCGTCCGAAGCATCGGCCACGCCCAGCAGGAGCGAACCAGCCATGCACCGTTGACCTGCGCAGCCATAGGCAGAACCCATGATCGCTCGCAACGTCGGGTCTGGATCGGCGTCTGGCATGACAACCATGACGTTCTTGGCGCCGCCGGCGGCTTGGACGCGCTTGCCGTGCTGCGTGCCGAGCGTATACACATGTTGCGCCACGGCGGAGGAACCCACGAAGCTCACAGCCGCGATGCCGGGATGACCGCACAACGCATCCACGACTTCGCGTCCACCGTGCACGATGTTGAGCACGCCGTCGGGCAGGCCGGCTTCCATGAACAATTCCGCAAGCCGTACGGCGGTCAGCGGCACTTTCTCGCTCGGTTTGAGGATGAACGCGTTGCCGCACGCGATGGCCAGCGGGAACATCCACATGGGCACCATCGCCGGGAAATTGAACGGAGTAATGCCCGCGCACACGCCGATCGGTTCGCGCATAGTCATTCCGTCGATCTGCTCGGCCACTTGCGGGACTGTCTCGCCCTTGGCCAGGTGGGCGATGCCGCAACCGAAATCGACCACTTCCAATCCGCGCCGCACGTCACCCCGGGCTTCGTCGAGCGTCTTGCCATTCTCGCGCGTAACAATCCGCGCCAATTCTTCGAGGTGCTCGGTCAAGAGCGTGCGGTACTTGAAAAGAATCTCCGCTCGCGACGGCGCAGGCGTTTGAGACCATTTCTTGAATGCCGCACCCGCCGCCTGTACTGCCGCGTCCACGTCTGCCGCGCCGCACATCGGTGTGCGCGCGATGACTTCTCCAGTGGAGGGATTATGGACGTCGGTGAAATTCTCGACACAAGGGCCTGTCCATTTGCCGCCGATTAAGACGGGGATGTCGTTTGTCTGGGTGGCTGGAACGCTCATCGAATTTTCCTTTACAAAAATGTACGTCTATAACATCGCCCAGACAAGCCTGAAATGCAACGTAGAGGCAAGATTATTTCTTCGGCAGGGGCGGTCTTGTCGCCGGCGCTGGAGGAGTCCATTTCAAGGCGACGGTGCGTTCCTTTTGTTCAGCAGGAGGAGCGGTGGAACTTGGTTGTGGCTCGGGAAGCTTCGGAATGCTGACGTCCTGTCCGCATTTGGGACATTCGATCACGAGACCGGCTCCGGCTGCGTCGATCACCAAGTGCTGTCCGCACGCTTGGCAACTGAACGTAATATCCATGGGCCGCGCCTCTCCTTTCCACGGCGGTCACCAATGCTAGTCCCGCGACCACCCGCGACGCAAGGAATTTCGAAACGGAAACCCGCCGTTTTCTGCGGCCGACGAACCAGAATCCGATTGACGGGAGGTTTCCCGGTTTGAGAAGCCAACCTGCGGAAGGAAGGCTCGACGCATGAGCATCGCGCTGGCCGCTTCGAAAGCTGTTCTGGTGGGAATTGCTCTGGCGCTTTGCTGCATTCCCTTGCTGGCCCAGATTTCAACCAACAGGACCGCTTCCGCCGAACCCACCAAGACTTGCTTCAAGTGCGATGGCACCGGGAAGATGAAGTGTCCCGACTGCAAGAGCGGCTATCGGGATTGCCCGGTCCGTGCCTGAAATTATCCAGAGGCATCTGGGAACATCTGGACGTGCCCGGACACGATAAGAGCGAGTTATGGCAGAGATTTTATTCCCCTGACGGCAGTTGGCAGGCGTGGAATCAACATCACTTTGGCGAAGTAATCAAAATCCAGGACGGTAAGGCAGTTGACATCGGCAAGTGCAAGATCTGTGAGGCGCAGGGTTGGTCAAGTGTTCGAGGTGCCAGGGAACGGGAATCGTCACGTGCGATATCTGTGACGGCAAGGGAATGATTCCCCATCTATGGACCTCGTTTTGATAACCCGAAGCTAAAGAAAAAACTTGGCTCCATCCATTTGAAAAATGGCCGGACGATTTTCGGGACAGTCACCATCAGCACCGAGTCCGCCTTCTGGATCAAACCCGAATCCGGTGAGTCGATCAGGGTGGGTCGCGAAGAAGTCGAGGACGGTCCGCAAACAGCCGGCAGCCGCTAGTTTGTGCCTACGCTACTTCCGTCCCCGCGTCATTTCCAAATGTTTCACGAACGCGGCGAGGGTTTCCTTGCTGACGTGATGTTCCCCCTGATGCACTTTACGAGTTCGCGCAAACGCATAAGGCAATGGCGGAACGGCTGGTTTCTGTTGATCACCGGCTGGGGAACTGTTCTACTGATCACGGCGATGGAGATCTACAGTTTGCCGGATGCGTTGAAGCATGCCTGGGCGGTCATTGTTGGCCATTAGCCGGACGGAAGACCATGTACAGTAAAATTCTAGTGACACTGGACGCCACGCCGACTGACCGGGCGATCATCGAGCACATCAAAAAACTGGCAAAGACCATGCACAGCCGGGTGATTCTCCTGCACGTGGCCGACGGCTGGGCCGCGCGGACTTACGGAGCCGATGCAGTAAGCCCCGAGGTCACAGAAGACTCAACCTATCTTGAAAAGGTGCTGGCCGAATTCGAATCCGCCGGCATTTCCGCCAAGGCCGAGCTAGCCTACGGCGAACCGTCCAAGGAAATCATCAAGTGGGTGGAGAAGAGGGGTTGCGATCTGGTGGCGATGAGCACCCACGGCCACCGGTTCCTGGCTGACCTGTTTCTGGGCTCGACATCCCGCCATGTCCGGCATACCGTCACTGTGCCCGTGTTGCTGCTCAAGGCGAAGTAACTACTGGACATGCGGTTCAACCCCAAAATCCTACCGGCAATTGTTGCGCTTATCTGGCTCCCGGCGACCATGGCGGCCGAACCGCAGCAAAATTCCGTGGTCACCACCAACACACCCCCGGACCAGGAGCAACACTGGAACTTTCACTTGCAGAACACCGACATCGTGCAGTATCACCCGCCGTTTCCCGCGGAGTACTCCGGCCAGAACAGCCTTTCCGACAGAAGCGAAGTGCGGGACACGGTGTCGCTGGATCTCATGGGCGGGGTGCGACCGTGGGAGGGGGCGGGACTGTATGTTGACGGGTTGATGTGGCAGGGATTCGGCTTGAGCAAGACCTTCGGCATTGAGGGGTTTCCGAACGGAGAAGCGTTTCGGGTGGGAACGACAGATCCCAACTTCACCTTTGCCCGTGTCTTCCTCCGCCAGGTGATCGGCTTGGGCGGCGAGCAGGAAACCGTGGACGATGACGCGCTGCAATTGGCCGGCAAACAGGACGTGCGGCGGGTCACGCTCACGCTCGGAAAATTCAGCGTCAAAGACATCTTCGACAACAACGCTTATGCCAACGATCCCCGGACCCAGTTCATGAATTGGAGTCTGATGGCCAACGGAGCGTTTGATTACGCGGCTGACAGCATCGGATTCACACACGGGTTTGCAGTCGAATTGAACGAGCCGCAATGGGCGGCGCGCTACGGTGTCTTCCAAGTAACCAAGGTGTCGAACCTGATGGCCCATGACTGGCATTTGCTGAAAGCGTGGCAGATGAACGGGGAGTTGGAGCGCCGCTGGATGTTGGACGATCATCCCGGCACGGCGCGCTGATTGGGGTATGTCATGCGCGCTCACATGGGCAGTTTTGAAGCGGCGCTGGAAAGTCCCACGCGTCCCGCCGACATCGTGGCCACTGAGGAATACCGATTCAAGTACGGTTTCGGATTGAATATTGAACAGGAGATCGTCAAGAACGTCGGAGTCTTCTCGCGGTTGGGATGGAACAACGACGAGACGGAGCCATGGGAGTTCACTGACGTGGGACGGACGGTTTCATTGGGTGCAAGCATCAAGGGCGAATCATGGCACCGATCAAACGATACGGTAGGCGTGGCCTACGTGCTGAACGGCATTTCCCATGTCCATCAGGAATTCCTCGAAGCAGGTGGTACGGGAATCCTGGTCGGGGACGGGAATTTGAGCTACGGTCTCGAGAAAATCATGGAAACCTATTACGATTTCCAAGTCTGGAAAACCGTCCACGGCGCGCTGGACTACCAGTTCATTGAGGACCCCGCCTTCAACCGCGACCGCGGCCCCGTCTCTGTCGTCGCCACAAGGTTACATTGGGAATTCTAAGGGCGCGCCTTGAGGAAAATTCATCGCTCGACAGTGAACGTGATATCGGTGCCCTCGCCGTAACTGAGGCCTTTGCTGTTCTTCTCGGCGCCGCCATTATCGGCTCCATCCTCGCCGATACTGTACACGATGTAACCCTTCGCAAGTTTTTTGTACCGGAGTGGTTGTCCGTCGAATGGATCGGTGAGAACAGCGGGAAGAAACGTTGGCACAAGATCGCTGAGTTGATCCGGAAGCCCCCCGTTGGCGAGACGATAACGTTCGATGGCAAGGGCGGTTTGCGCGTCGCGAAGGATCGCATCGTTTCGCGCAGCCCTGAAAAGCACGCGACCAAGAGAGCCCAGCGTCAT